>NZ_JAGXJG010000080.1:0-12933 GCF_019091725.1 Cellulomonas sp. GbtcB1
CAGCGGCAGCGGGTGTGGATCGCGATGGTCCTCGCCCAGGAGACGGACCTGCTGCTGCTCGACGAGCCGACGACGTTCCTCGACGTGAGCCACCAGGTCGAGGTGCTCGACCTGCTGACCGACCTGAACCGGGACCGTGGCACGACGATCGTCATGGTGCTGCACGACCTGAACCTGGCCGCCCGGTACGCGGACCACCTGGTGGCGATGGCGGGCGGCCGGGTGCTCGCGGCGGGCGACCCGTCGGACGTCCTGACGCCGGAGACCGTGCAGGCGGTGTTCGGGCTGGAGAGCCGGGTCATCACCGACCCGCTGTCCGGGCGGCCGCTGATGCTGCCGGTCGGGCGGCACCACGCGGACGCGGCGCTCGCGGGCTGAGGGGCGCGGGCGCGCCCGGTCAGGGCGCGAGGAACGGGAGACCGGCGAAGAAGACGAGCAGCGCGCCGAACAGCCCGCCGCTCATCCGCAGCAGGTCGCGCCTCCCGCGCGGGGAGCGGTCGTACCGCGTGCGCGTCCGCCACGCGACCGCCGCCGCCAGCAGGAGGAGAGCGGCCGCGCCGAGCGGGCGCCAGGACGCCGCGCGGACGGCGACCACGACCTCGACGACCGCGAGGACCGCGGCCACCCACGAGAACAGCTCCGCGCGCCAGGAGAACCAGTCCGAGCCGTCGCCCGCACGACGGGCCAGGCCGCGCGGGTCGGCGGGGTCGACGTGCGCCTCGCCCGGCGCGAGCGGCTCCCGGTGCTCCACGAGGCCAGGGATCGACGACTCGCGGCGGCGGGGCACGTGCCGACGGTATCGCCCGGGCCGTCGCGCCGGGTCAAGCCGGGGCCAAAGTCCTCACAAGTGCCCTGGTGGCGGCCGATCGTACGATCTGGGTGGCATGCGCTTCCCCCGCGCAGCGCCGCGCACCCGACCCCGCCCCCGGAAGGACCCCCTGTGCTGCGACCGACCCGGATCCTGCTGCGCGACGGCGCGACCCGCGCCCTCCTGCGCGCGGTCGACCTGCGCGGCCACACGGTCCGCATCGAGGGCACCGGGGGGAGCCTGAGAGTCGAGGACGCGACGACGGAGACGCTGCTGGTCGACGCCCCGATGGCGCGCCTGGAGCTGATCGACGGCGAGTCGATCCACTACGAGGGCGCGGGCCGCGTGCTCGAACAGCGCGAGCTGCGGCACCTGCGGATCACCCTGGAGTTCAGCGAGCCGGCGACCCGCTCGCTCCCGCGCGCCCCGCGCTGAGCGGAGGGCAGTGCGGACCGCCGTCCCGCCCGGGGGATGATCTCCGGGTGATGCGTCTCGGGGTCGTCGGTGCGGGTGCCATGGTGGCGGAGTTCCTGGAGCGCGGGGCGCCGCGCGCCCCGGGCCTGGAGGTGGTGGGCGTGCTCGCCCGCCCGCGGTCGCTCGACCGGGCGCGGGAGCTCGCCGCCCGCACGGGCGTGCCGCTCGTGACGGACAGCCTGGACGAGCTCTGCGCCGCCGGGATCGACACCCTCTACGTCGCCGTGCCGAACGCCGCGCACGTGGCCTACGCCCGCGAGGGCCTGGAGCGCGGGCTGCACGTCGTCGTCGAGAAGCCGATGACCAGCACCGTCGACGAGGCGCTGGACCTGCGCCGGCTCGCCGAGGAGCGCGGGCGGTTCCTGTTCGAGGCGGTCACGACGATCCACCTGGCCGCGTTCGCGCGGGTCCGGGCGTGGCTCCCGCGGATCGGCGACGTGAAGCTGGTGCAGAGCCAGTACAGCCAGTACTCGCGGCGGTACGACGCGTTCCGGGCCGGGGAGGTGCCCCCGGCGTTCGACCCGGAGCAGTCGGGCGGCGCGCTGATGGACCTCGGGCTCTACAACCTGCACTTCGTGCTCGGCCTGTTCGGCGAGCCCGAGCACGCCACGTACACCGCGAATGTCGAGCGCGGGATCGACACCAGCGGCGTGCTGGTGCTGCGCTACCCGGGGTTCGTCGCGACCTGCACCCAGGCGAAGGACTCGGCCGGGCCGCAGGGCGGGCTGATCCAGGGCACCGCGGGCCGGATCACGACGTCGACGTCGCCGAACCTGGTCGGGGCGGTGACGCTGGAGCTGGTCGACGGGACGGTGGAGACGGTCGACGACGGGCTGGCGGGGGACCGGCTCGCGACGGAGTTCCGGGCGTTCGTCCGGGCCGTCGAGGAGGACGACCGAGCCGCCGCGTCGGCGTGGCTGGACCGGAGCGTGGCGGTCAGCCGGGTGCAGACCGCGGCGCGGCTGGCGGCGGGGATCCGGTTCCCGGCGGACGGCTGACGCGCCGCGCCGGACGCCCGGCGCCGGGGACGACGAAGGCCCGGTCCCTCGACGGGGCCGGGCCTGCGTGCTGGTGCCCTCGATAGGATTCGAACCTACGACCTTCTGCTCCGGAGGCAGACGCTCTATCCACTGAGCTACGAGGGCGGGCTACCGCCGCACGCCGACCGGCGAACCAGCGGCGCGGTGCACGAGACTACCAGGCTCTCAGTCCTCCCCGAGCAGCCCGGACAGGTAGACGCTGGTCTCGTCGACGGCGCGCACGTCGTCGCCCGCCGCGATGGCCTCGACGAGCCCGTCGTGGTTGTCGCCGTCCTGCAGGATCTGCGCGAAGTTGAACCGGATGTTGTCCGTGATCGCGTCGATGAGGTTCTCGTACAGCGACAGCAGCACCGGGTTCCGGGCGGCGCGGGCGATCGCGCGGTGCAGCGCGAGGTCGGCCGCGACCATCCGGTCGAGCGCGCCCGACCGGTACGCCTCGGCGCGCTGGTCGCGCAGGCGGGTGATGGCGGCCACGTCGGCGGTGGTGCGGCGGCGGGCGGCGAGCCGGGCGGCCTCGACCTCCAGGCTGCGGCGGACCTCGATCACGTCCCGCTGCCGGGCGTCGGCGATCTGCCGGCCCATGCTGACGGCCAGCTCGGAGGTGGACAGCACGTAGGTGCCCGAGCCCTGCCGCCGCTCGACGAGCCCGGCGTGCACCAGCGACTGGACCGCCTCGCGGACGGTGTTGCGGCCGACGCCGAGCAGCTCGACCAGCGCGGGCTCCGGCGGGATGCGGGTGCCGACCGGCCAGTCGCCCGAGGTGATGCGCGCCCGGAGCTGCGCCACCGTCGCGTCGATGAGTCCGGTGCGTCGCGTCATGCGGAGTAGTCTCCCTGGTCAGTTGTGCCGCGATTCAACACGACCGGGGCACCCGTCCGCCAGCGCCCGCCGACGCGCGCAGTCTCCCGTGCAGAACCGAGGCCGCATGTCGTCCACCACCCCGCCCGCCGGTCCCGTCGCGCCCTGGCGCGGTCGCCGCGTCGTGCTGCTCGGGGTGGTGCTGGTCGCGCTGAACCTGCGGATCGCCGTCGCGTCGGTCTCGCCGATCCTCGACCTGGTGCGCGCCGACGTGGCGCTGTCGCCGACCGAGGCGGGCCTGCTCGGCACGATCCCGGTGGCCTCGTTCGCGGCGTTCGGCTCGCTCACCCCGGTGCTCGCGCGCCGCGTCGGGCTGGAGCCGCTGCTGGTCGCGGCGATGCTGCTGTCGGTGACGGGCGAGGTCGTGCGGTCCACCTCGACCTCGGCGGCGGGGTTCCTCGGCTGGTCGGTGATCGCGCTGGCCGGCATGGGCATGGGCAACGTGCTGCTGCCCCCGGTGGTGAAGCGGTACTTCCCGGACCGGATCGGCGTGGTCACCTCGATCTACTCGGTGACGATGTCGTTCAGCACGGCGCTGCCCGCGCTGCTGGCGCTGCCCGTGGCCGAGCGGCTGGGCTGGCGGACGGCGCTGTCGGTGTGGGCGGTCGTCGGCGTGCTCGCGGCGGTGCCGTGGGTCGTCGTGGTGGTCCGGTCGGCCGCGGCACGGACGCACCTGTCCGGCCTGCTGCGCCGGGTGCCCGCGACGACGCCCGCGCTGACCTCGCGGCACCGGTCCGGCGGCCGGGTGTGGCGGAGCCCGCTCGCGTGGGGCATGGCGATCACGTTCGCGATGAACTCGCTCGACTCGTACGTGATGTTCGCCTGGCTGCCGCAGATCCTGGTGGACGGCGGGACGTCGGCGCACGCGGCCGGGGTGTGGCTGTCGGTGTTCGCGATCCTCGGCCTGCCGCCCGCGCTGATCGCGCCGATCGCGGCGTCCCGGATGCGGAACCCCATCGGGCTGGTCGTGGTCTTCGTGACCTGCTGGGCGGTGTCGTACGTCGGGCTGCTGGTGTCGCCGGGCGGGCCGGTGTGGCTGTGGGTGCTGCTCGGCGGGATCGGGCCGGGTGCGTTCCCGGTGCTGCTGGCGCTGATCAACCTGCGCACCCGGACGTCGGCGGGCGCGGCCTCGCTGTCCGGGTTCACGCAGGGCGTCGGGTACGCGATCGCGGGCACCGGCCCGCTGCTGGTCGGGGCGCTGTACGACGCGACCGGCACGTGGACCGCGGCGCTGCTGTTCCTGCTCGGGACGCTCGTGGTGCTGCTGGGCGCGGCGACGGTGGCGTGCCGACCGGTGATGCTGGAGGACACCTGGGGTCCGCGGCGGCCGGCGGCCCCGCCCGCCTGACGGGTCGGGGGAGCCCCGGCGCGTCGCTACGCTTGTCCGGTGACCCCCGCTGAGCTCTCCGAGTCCCTGCGCGCCGCCCTCGCGGGCGCCGTCGCCGACGGGACCTTCGCCCTGGACGCCGCCGACCTGCCCGCCACCGTGCACGTGGAGCGACCCCGCCAGCGCGAGCACGGCGACTGGGCGACCAACGTCGCGCTGCAGCTGGCGAAGAAGGCCGGGACCAACCCGCGCGCCTTCGCCGAGGAGCTCGCGCGCCGGCTCGCGGACGCCCCGGGCGTCGCGAAGGTCGACGTGGCCGGGCCCGGCTTCCTCAACATCACGCTCGACGCCGCCGCGGCGGGCGAGCTCGCCCGCTCGGTGGTCGAGGCCGCGGGCGGGTACGGCCGCAACGCGTCGCTGGCCGGCGAGAAGATCAACCTGGAGTTCGTCTCCGCGAACCCCACCGGCCCGATCCACATCGGCGGCGTCCGCTGGGCCGCGGTCGGCGACAGCCTCGCGCGCGTGCTCGAGGCGTCCGGCGCGGCCGTGACCCGGGAGTACTACTTCAACGACCACGGCGCGCAGATCGACCGGTTCGCCCGCTCGCTGCTGGCCCGCGCCAAGGGCGAGGAGGCGCCGGAGGACGGCTACGGCGGCCAGTACATCTCCGACATCGCGGAGACCGTCATCGCCCAGGC
This sequence comes from Cellulomonas sp. GbtcB1, assembly GCF_019091725.1. Taxonomy (NCBI): domain Bacteria; kingdom Bacillati; phylum Actinomycetota; class Actinomycetes; order Micrococcales; family Cellulomonadaceae; genus Cellulomonas; species Cellulomonas sp. GbtcB1. Next base: position 5,206 of record NZ_JAGXJG010000080.1, read on the forward strand.
GGTCGCGGCCGGCGACCCCGACCCGCGCACGCTGCCCGACGCCGAGGCGCAGGAGGCGTTCCGCGCGCGCGGCGTCGACCTCATGTTCGGCGAGATCAAGCAGGCGCTGCACGACTTCGGCGTCGACTTCGACGTGTACTTCCACGAGGACTCGCTGCACGAGAACGGCGCCGTCGACCGGGCCGTCGCGCGGCTGCGCGAGCTCGGCCACGTCTTCGAGTCCGACGGCGCGACCTGGCTGCGCACCACCGAGTTCGGCGACGACAAGGACCGCGTCATCGTCAAGTCCGACGGCGAGGCCGCGTACATCGCGGGCGACCTGGCGTACTACCTCGACAAGCGCGAGCGCGGCTTCGACCGGGCGATCATGATGCTCGGCGCCGACCACCACGGCTACGTCGGCCGGATGATGGCGGCGTGCGCCGCGTTCGGCGACGTGCCGGGCGTGAACCTCGAGATCCTCATCGGGCAGATGGTCAACCTGGTCAAGGACGGCCAGCCGGTCCGGATGAGCAAGCGCGCCGGCACGGTCGTCACGCTGGAGGACCTGGTCGACGCCGTGGGCGTGGACGCCGCGCGGTACTCGCTGGCGCGGTCGTCGACCGACTCGTCGATCGACCTCGACCTCGACCTGCTCACCCGGGCGACGAACGAGAACCCGGTCTACTACGTGCAGTACGCGCACGCCCGCACCTGCTCGGTCGGCCGCAACGCCGCCGATGCCGGCGTGCGCCGGGAGGACGGGTTCGACGCGTCGCTGCTCGACCACGCGACCGAGTCCGTGCTGCTGGGCAAGATCGCCGAGCTGCCGCGGATCGTCGCCCAGGCGGCCGAGCTGCGCGAGCCGCACCGCGTCGCCCGGTACCTGGAGGAGCTCGCCGGGGCGTACCACAAGTGGTACGACCAGCGCCGGGTCCTCCCGTTCGGCGACGAGGAGGTGTCCGACGTGCACCGCACCCGGCTGTGGCTGAACGACGCCACCCGCCAGGTGCTCGCGAACGGGCTGGCGCTGCTCGGCGTGAGCGCCCCGGAGCGCATGTGACCGGCGGCCCGACCGCCGCGCCGGCCCCGCTCGGCCTGCCCTGGCCCGCCTCCGCGGGCCGCGGCGCCGACGGGGCCGTGCGCGTCGCGGGGGTGGACCTGCGCGACCTCGCGGCGGAGCAGGGCACGCCCGCGTACGTGCTGGACGAGGCCGACTTCCGGGCGCGCGCCAGGGCCCTGCGGACCGCGTTCGAGTCCGCGTTCGCCGAGGTCGGCGCCGGCGTCGACGTCTACTACGCGGGCAAGGCGTTCCTGTCCGTCGCCGTCGCGCGCTGGGCGCACGAGGAGGGCCTGCGGGTCGACACCTCGACCGGCGGCGAGCTCGCCGTCGCGCTGCGGGCCGGCGTGCCGGGCGCGGACCTCGGGCTGCACGGCAACAACAAGTCGGACGCGGAGATCGCCCGGGCGCTCGACGCCGGGGTGGGCCGGATCATCGTCGACTCGCTCGGCGAGGTCGAGCGGGTGGCCGCGGCCGTCCGGGCACGCGGCGCCGGCGCCGAGCCGGCGCCCGTGATGGTGCGGGTCACCACGGGGGTGCACGCGGGCGGGCACGAGTACATCTCGACCGCGCACGAGGACCAGAAGTTCGGCCTCTCGGTCTCCACGCCCGCCGGTGGCGGCGACAGCCCGGCGCTCACGGCGCTGCAGCTCGTGCTGCGGCACCCCGAGCTGCGGCTGCTCGGCATCCACTCGCACATCGGCTCGCAGATCCTCGACCCCGCGGGGTTCGCGGTCGCGGCGCAGTCGGTGCTCGGGCTGCGCGCCGACCTGGCCGCGCGCACCGGGTACCTGGTGCCGGAGGTCGACCTCGGCGGCGGGTTCGGCATCGCCTACCTGCCCGGCGAGGTGCCGCTCGACGTCGACCGGATCGCGAAGGAGATCGCCGCGGCGGTCGACGCGACCTGCGCGGCGCTCGGCACGCCGCTGCCGCGGCTGTCGTTCGAGCCGGGGCGGGCGATCGTCGGCCCCACGACGCTGACGCTGTACACCGTGGGCACCGTGAAGCCCGTCTCGCTCGACGAGGGCCGGTCCCGGCTGTACGTCTCCGTCGACGGCGGGATGAGCGACAACATCCGCCCCGCGCTGTACGGCGCGCACTACCACGCAGCGATCGTGTCGCGGGAAGGCGCCGCCGAGACGGTGCTGGCGCGCGTGGTCGGCAAGCACTGCGAGAGCGGCGACATCGTCGTGCACGAGGTGCAGCTGCCGGCCGACGTGGCGGCGGGCGACCTGCTCGCGGTCGCGGCGACCGGGGCGTACGGGCGGTCGATGGCGTCGAACTACAACCACGTGCCGCGGCCGCCGGTGGTCGCCGTCCGCGAGGGCGCCACGCGGGTGCTGGTGCGGCGCGAGACCGAGGACGACCTGCTGGCGCTCGACCTCGGCTGAGCCGTCCGCCCGGGCCGTGCTGCGTAGGTGGCAGGGCGCCGGTTGAGTGCTGCGCGCCGTCGATAGCGTCTGCTATCGGAGGTGATGGGGATGGTCGACGGTGACCAGGACGGGACGGCGACGGCGGTCGAGGCGGCGTTCGGCGCGTACCTCGGGGAGGCCGCGGTCCGGGCCGACCGGCTGCGGGCCGAGGCGGCGCGCGGGCTCGTGCTCGCGGTCCGGCAGGCGGCGGACCGCGGGTGGAGCCAGCGGCGGATCGCGGCGGCGCTCGGGCGGAGCCAGCCGGAGGTGGCGCGGCTGCTGCGGCGCCGGGACGCGGTGCCGCCGGCGGTGGACGTCGCGCCGGTGAGGCGCGAGGTGGTGGTCGACGGGGCCCCGGTGGACCCGCACGGCGCGGCGTCGCCGGGGGAGCGCGCGGACGGACCGCCACCCGAGACCGTGCTGAACCGGGTGCTCGGCAGTCAGCGGGACGCGATCGTCGCGGCCGCGGGGCGGCACGGGGCCGGCAACGTCCGGGTCTTCGGGTCGGTCGCGCGCGGCGAGGACGGCCCGGACTCGGACGTCGACCTGCTGGTCGACCCGGGCGATGAGATGAGCCTGGTCGACCTCGGGAGGCTGGAGGACGAGCTGACGGAGCTCCTGGGTCGCCCGGTGGACGTCGTGCCGGCGAGGTCGCTGCGTCCGGTGGTCGCGGCGACGGTGGAGGCGATCGCGCTGTGAGCCAGACACCGGAACGCCTCATCGAGGAGGCCCTCGAGCACCTCGCGGCCGTGCGCGCACACCTGGCGCACGTGCCGTACCACCCGGACGTGGCGCTCGACGCCGCGTGCCACCGCCTCGCCACCGCCATCGACCGCGTGGGCCAGCTGCCGCCCGACATGCGCGAGGCCGCGTGCGGCGGCGGGTGGCGGGACGCGCGAGCCTTGCGCAACCGGATCGTGCACGGCTACCGCACGGTCGACCCGCACCTGGTGCTGCGGGCGATCGAGCGCGAGGTCGAGCCGCTCGAGCGCGGACTGGCGGACGCCGCCGAGTCCCTCCGGGAGGCCACCACCTGACCGTCAGGCACGGGCCGGCGGCCGGGTTGGGCCGGGTTGAGCGCCGGCGGGGCGCGACGCCTCGGGGAGAGCCTCGGCCTGCGGTACCCAGCACGTGCCCGCCGGACCGCCACGCCCACGGTGTGGATACCCGGCCGCCCGCCGAGGGCGCGCCCCTATCCTGTGGTCCGGTCGGGCGCCGCTGCGCCGGACCCCACCCCAGCAGGCCCGGAGCAGACCGGGCGTGATCGGAAGGTGCACGCGGTGACCGCACGCGACGAGTCCGTCAGCCCCACCTCGCCCGCGCCCGGCGCGACCGGCCGCCCCGCGGTGCGCGTCGCGCTGCTCGGCTGCGGGGTCGTCGGCACGGAGGTCGTCCGGCTGCTCACGACGCAGGCGTCGGACCTCGCCGCGCGGGTCGGGGCGCCGCTGGAGCTCGTCGGGGTGGCCGTGCGCGACGTCGAGGCCCCGCGCGACCCGGTCGTCGACCGCGCGCTGCTCACCGCGGACGCCGAGGGCCTGGTCGCGAAGGCGGACGTCGTGGTCGAGGTCGTCGGCGGCATCGAGCCGGCCCGCGGGCTGCTGCTCCGCGCGATCGAGCACGGCGCGGCGGTCGTCACGGCGAACAAGGCGCTGCTCGCCGAGGACGGCCCGACGCTCTACCAGGCCGCCGACGCCGCGGGCGTGGACCTGTACTTCGAGGCCGCGGTCGCCGGCGCGATCCCGCTGGTCCGCCCGGTGCGCGAGTCGCTCACCGGCGACCGGGTGCACCGCGTGCTCGGCATCGTCAACGGCACGACCAACTACGTGCTGGACCGCATGGCGACCGAGGGCCTCGACCTGGCGGACGCCGTGGCCGAGGCGCAGGCGCTGGGCTACGCCGAGGCCGACCCGACCGCCGACGTCGAGGGCTTCGACGCCGCCGCGAAGGCCGCGATCCTCGCGTCGCTCGCGTTCCACACCCGGGTGTCGATCGACGACGTCGACCGCCAGGGGATCATGCAGGTCACGGCGGACGACGTGGCCTGGGCCGCGCGCACCGGGCACGTCATCAAGCTGCTGGCGATCGCGGACCGCCGCGCGACCGAGGACGGCGCGGAGGGCGTCCAGGTCCGGGTGCACCCGGCGCTGGTGCCGCTGACGCACCCGCTGGCCGGGGTGCGCGGGGCCTTCAACGCGGTGTTCGTCGAGGCGGAGGCCGCCGGCGAGCTCATGTTCTACGGCCGCGGCGCGGGCGGTGCCCCGACGGCGAGCGCCGTGCTCGGCGACGTCGTCTCGGCCGCCCGGCACCGGGTGCACGGCGGGCGCGGCCCCGCCGAGTCCTGGTACGCCGCGCTGCCGGTGCTGCCCGCGGAGTCGGCGCGCACGCGCTACCAGGTCCGGCTCGACGTCGACGACCGGCCGGGCGTGCTCGCGCACGTGTCCGCGGTGCTCGCCGAGCACGGGGTGTCGATCGAGGCCGTCCGGCAGTCGCCCGCCGACGTCGCCCCCGCGGACCCCGCTGCCGACGGCGACGACGCGCCCGGCGTCGCCCGCCTGGTCATCACCACGCACGAGGCGCCGGAGGCCGCGCTGGCCGCCACCGTCGCCGCGATCCGCGACCTCGCCTCCGTGCGCGAGGTCGTGTCCGTCCTGCGAGTCGAGGGAGCCTGATGGCACACCAGTGGCGCGGCGTGATCCGCGAGTACGCCGACCGGCTGCCGGCGCACGTCCAGCAGCGCGTCGTCACGCTCGGCGAGGGCGGCACGCCGCTCGTCGAGGCCCCCGCGCTGTCGCGGCTCACCGGCGCCGAGGTGTTCGTCAAGGTCGAGGGCATGAACCCGACCGGCTCGTTCAAGGACCGCGGGATGACGACCGCGATGTCCGCCGCCGCGGGCCGCGGCGCCAAGGCCGTCGTGTGTGCGTCGACCGGCAACACCTCGGCGTCGGCCGCCGCGTACGCCACCGCCGCCGGCATGGTGTGCGCGGTGCTCGTGCCGGACGGCAAGATCGCGATGGGCAAGCTCAGCCAGGCGGTCGCGCACGGCGCGACGCTGCTGCAGGTCGACGGCAACTTCGACGACTGCCTCATCGCCGCGCGCAAGCTCGCCGAGGCGTACCCCGTCGAGCTGGTGAACTCGGTGAACCCGGACCGCATCGAGGGCCAGAAGACCGGTGCGTTCGAGATCATCGACGCCCTCGGCGACGCCCCGGACATCCACGCGCTGCCCGTCGGCAACGCCGGCAACATCACGGCGTACTGGAAGGGCTTCCGCGAGTACGCCGGCCTGGACGCCGGGGCGGACCTCGACCCGGTCGCCACGCACACGCCGGCGATGTGGGGCTTCCAGGCCGCCGGCGCCGCGCCGATCGTGCACGGCTACCCGATCACCGAGCCCGAGACGATCGCGACCGCGATCCGGATCGGCAACCCCGCCTCCTGGACGCAGGCCGAGGCGGCCCGCGACCTGTCCGGCGGGCTGATCGAGGCCGTGACGGACGACGAGATCCTGCACGCGCACCGGGTGCTGTCCTCGCAGGTCGGCGTGTTCGTCGAGCCCGCGTCGGCCGCGGGTGTCGCGGGCATCCTGCGTCTCGCCGAGCAGGGCCGCGTGCCCGCCGGCGCGCGCATCGTCGTGACGGTCACCGGCCACGGCCTCAAGGACCCGCAGTGGGCGCTGCGCACCGCGGACGGCACGGAGGTCGAGACCACGCGGGTGCGCCCCGACGTGGTGGAGATCGCCGCCGCGCTCGGCCTCGGCTGAGGCGCGCCGTGCGACTGGGTGCCGACCGGGCGCGGGTGCGCGTCCCGGCGACGAGCGCGAACCTCGGACCGGGGTTCGACGCGCTGGGCCTCGCGCTCGCGCTGCACGACGAGGTCGAGGTGCGCGCGCTCGGCTCGGCGGACGTGCTGGTGGACGTGGTGGGGGAGGGCGCCGACGAGGTGCCGTCCGGCGACGACCACCTCGTCGTCCGCGCGCTGCGGCACGCGCTCGACCACGTCGGCGCACCGCAGACCGGCCTGCACCTGACCTGCCGCAACCGGATCCCGCACGGCCGCGGCCTCGGGTCGTCGGCCGGCGCCGTGGTCGCGGGCCTGCTCGCCGCCCGCGCGCTGGTCGCGGAGCCCGAGTCGCTGGACGACGACGTCGTGCTGCGGCTGGCGACCGAGCTCGAGGGGCACCCCGACAACGCCGCGCCCGCGCTGCTCGGCGGCGCGACGGTCGCCTGGTCGGAGGGCGACGACGCGGTGCGCGCGGCCCGGCTGGCCGTGCACCCGGACGTCGCGCCCGTCGCGGTGGTGCCGTCGAGCCGGCTGTCGACCTCGCACGCCCGCGGCGTGCTGCCCGCGCAGGTGCCGCACGGCGACGCCGCGTTCCAGGCGGGCCGCGCCGCGCTGCTGGTCGAGGCGCTCGGCCGCCGCCCGGACCTGCTGCTGCCGGCGACCGAGGACCGGCTGCACCAGGGCTACCGCCGTCCGGTGATGGCCGAGAGCCTCGCGCTCGTCGACGCGCTGCGCGCCCGGGGCGTCGCGGCCGTCGTGTCGGGTGCCGGACCCACGGTGCTCGTGCTCGCGCGCGCGGCGGGCGAGCCGGGCGGCGACGGCGCCCGGCCGACCGACGCGGACGACGCGTTGCAGCAGGTGTTCGGCGGGGTCATGGGCGGCTGGCGCATCGTCCCGCTCGCGATCGACACCGCGGGCGCGGAGGCCCGGAGACTGCCCTGATCGACGCGCCCCGGTGCTATGCTGGGCGCCGTTCCCCGGGCCTCGTCCTGACATCCGCTCAGCCTTTTTCCGGTGCAGCGTCGCTCAGGAGATCCGAGCCCGGGAACGATCCAGCCCACGCGAGTCGACGCGATCGGCGCGACCCGTGCGGCTTCACCGACGCGCCGGCCCCGAGACAGGGCCGGACGCGGACCGCGCGCCCCGACCGTGGGCGGCGGTCCCCGACGAGGGGGAAGGGTCCTTCGTGACAGACACCATCGAGCCGGCCGCGAGCAGCGCCTCCGGCGGCTCCGCCCGTGGTGGCGCCGTGTCCGCCATGCGCATGCCGGAGCTCCAGGCCCTGGCGGCCGAGCTCGGCGTGACCGGGACCTCCCGGATGCGCAAGAGCGACCTGGTCGACGCCATCCAGGCCAAGCGCGCCGGTGGCGGCGAGCGCCCCGCCGGGCGCACCCGCCGCGCGGCGACGCGCGACGCCGGCCGGCCGGACACCGAGGCCGCCGCCGAGACCACCGCGCCGGCCGCCGCCCCCGACCACAGCCCGCCGATCCAGGCGGT
>NZ_JAGXJG010000081.1:0-12815 GCF_019091725.1 Cellulomonas sp. GbtcB1
CCCGGCCCCGGTCCGTCCGGCCCCGGCCACCCGCTGCCGCCGCACCCCGTGCCCGGGCCGCACCCCCCGCGCCCGCACCCGGGCCCGGCCGCCCCGCCGCCGTCGCCGGAGGCGCTCGCCCGCGTCGGGCGGCTCGTGCGGCACTTCGGCGTGTGGCTGCTCGCGGGCGTCGCGGTCACCCTGCTGCCGCTGCCGTGGCGGTTCGCGTCGATCCTGTTCCTGGTCGGCGCCGTCGTCACCGGCGTCCGCGCGCTGCTCGCCGTGGTCCGCTCGGGGCTGCGCGGCGGCGTGGGCGCCATGCTGGTCGCGGGGCTGCTGATGACGGGTCTGGTGCTCGTCGGCTCGCTGGGCTCGCTCGCGACCTGGCGGGTCGACGCCGACCGGCAGGCCTGCCTGCAGGGCGCGCTGACGCGGTCCGCGGAGGCGGCGTGCGAGCGCGCCTACGACGACGCCGTGGGCGACCTGACGAACCGCCTGACGGGCGGGCACGGCTGACCCGGGCTCAGCGCGTCCGGCCCGACCCCGTCACGCCGCCCCACGCCCGGCGCGCCGCCCCGGCGACCGCCGCGCGCACGTGCCGGTCGCCCGGCAGCAGCACCACCAGCGCCCCGACGGCGACCCCGCCGGCGACGGCGAGCGCCACCAGCACGGGCTCCGGGCCCAGCTCCGTCATCCGCCCCGGCCCGATCCCCCCGCGCGCGAGCGCCGCGAGCACCAGCGCGCCGATCCCGGCGGTCGCGGCGGACACCAGGCCGGCGACCGGGGCGTCGAGCGCGCGCTCGGTGACCAGCCGGCGGCGCAGCACGAGCGCGGCCGCGGCGCCGGCCAGCAGGGTGACGACCGGGACGGCCACCAGGACTCCGCCGGTCACGTCCGGCGCCGGCAGCGCACCCAGCAGCGGCACCGCCGGCAGCGCGCCGGCCTCCACCCCGCCGACCGCGAACGAGGTGCCCGTCCCGACCGCGAACCCCGGCCCGACGAGCCAGGCCAGCGCCCACAGCACGAGCGTCGGTGTGTAGGCGAGCTGGCCCACGGCGAGCACGATGCCGCCCACCGCGTCGAGCCGCAGGCTGCCGACCACCTCCGCCACCGCGCTCCGGCCCGTCAGGACCCACAGGGTCGCGAGCACGGCCGCCAGCAGCACCAGCGTCGCGAGCGCGGTCGTCCCGGCGGCGACGCCGTGCGCGACGGGCTCGGGCAGCCGCGCGCGCACCGGCTGCACGACGTCCCGGAACCGCGGCGCCTCCGGGCGCCGGAGCAGCCCCGCGCCGAGCCCGGTCGCCGCGACGACCGCCGCGCCGAGCAGGCCGATCCCGACGTGCAGCAGCGGCACCCCCGTGGCGAGGCCGACCACGAGGACCACGCCGACGTACGCGCCGACGCCGGCCCCGAACGCGGACCGGGTGGCGTACCCGGACCGGCGCGCGGAGGCGTAGCAGCCGAACACGGCGAGCGCGGTCAGGCCCAGCGGCACGAGCGTCACGGACGGGGCGTCGGTCAGCGGGACGCCGTGCGCGAGCAGCCACAGCCCGGCGGCCACCTCGACGGCGCGGGTCCACGGGATCCCGGTCGTCGCCGGCGCCGCCGAGGTGGCGACGTAGGCGGCGATCGCCGGTAGCACGACCACGAGCAGCGAGAGCAGCGCCGCCTGCAGGCCGGCGAGCATGCCGCCGACCCAGCGCGGGGCGCCGTCGAGGTCGCTCACGAAGAACCGGGGCGGGGCGGCGTCGTCGAGCACCCGGCGCCGCTGCCGGCCGCCGGGCGCGCCGGAGCCGCGTCCGTCGGGGCGGGTGCCGGGCGCGCTGCTCACCGCTCCATGGTCCCCGCCGGACGCCGCCGGGCGGCCGAACCGGCCCGGCGCGCCGCGGGGTGGCGTGCCCCACGCCGGGCGCGCCGGAAAGCGAGCCGGTCCGGGGACGCCGACGGGCGCCGCACCCCGAGAGGTGCGGCGCCCGTCGTGCGTGCGCGGGTCAGCTGAGCAGCGCGCGCGCCAGCTCGGCCGTCTCGGTCGGCGTGGTGCCGACCTTCACCCCGGCGGCCTCGAGGGCCTCCTTCTTGGCCTGCGCGGTGCCGGCCGAGCCGGACACGATCGCGCCGGCGTGGCCCATCGTCTTGCCCTCGGGGGCGGTGAAGCCCGCGACGTAGCCGACGACCGGCTTGGTCACGTGCTCGGTGATGTACGCCGCGGCCCGCTCCTCGGCGTCGCCGCCGATCTCGCCGATCATCACGATGAGGTCGGTCTCGGGGTCGGCCTCGAACGCGGCGAGCGCGTCGATGTGCGTCGTGCCGATGATCGGGTCGCCGCCGATGCCGACGGCCGTCGAGAACCCGAGGTCCCGGAGCTCGTACATCATCTGGTAGGTCAGCGTGCCGGACTTCGACACCAGGCCGATCCGGCCGGGGCCGGTGATGTCCGACGGGATGATGCCGACGTTCGACTTCCCGGGGCTGATGAGTCCCGGGCAGTTGGGGCCGAGCAGCCGGACGCCCTTGGCCTGGGCGTAGGCGAAGAACTCGGCCGTGTCGGCGACCGGGACGCCCTCGGTGATGATCACGATCAGCGGCACGCCGGCGTCGACGGCCTCGATGACGGCGGCCTTGGTGAAGGCCGGCGGCACGAAGATGACCGACACGTCGGCCTTGGTCGCCTCGACGGCCTGGGCCACCGAGCCGAACACCGGGATCGCCACGGTCAGGCCGGAGCCGTCGCCGCGGGGGAACTCGACGCTCGTGCCCGCCTTGCGCGGGTTCACCCCGCCGACGACGGTGGTGCCCGACGCCAGCATGCGGGTGGTGTGCTTGCTGCCTTCGGACCCGGTCATGCCCTGCACGATGACCTTGGAGTCCGCGGTCAGGAAGATCGCCATGGTGGGTTGTCTCTCGTCTCTCGCGTCGCTGCGGTCGGTCAGGCGGTGGCGGCCAGGCGGGCGGCCTCGGCGGCGCCCCCGTCCATGGTCTCGGCCAGCGTGACGAGCGGGTGGGCCGCGTCCCGGATGATCCGGCGGCCCTCGAGCACGTTGTTGCCGTCCAGGCGCACGACCAGCGGCTTCGTGGCCTCGTCGCCCAGGATGCCGAGCGCCGCGACGATGCCGTTGGCGACCGCGTCGCACGCCGTGATGCCGCCGAACACGTTGACGAACACCGACTTCACCTGCGGGTCGGACAGGATGATGTCGAGGCCCGCCGCCATGACCTCGGCCGAGGCGCCGCCGCCGATGTCGAGGAAGTTCGCCGGCTTCACGCCGCCGTGCTGCTGCCCGGCGTACGCCACGACGTCGAGGGTGCTCATCACGAGCCCCGCGCCGTTGCCGATCACGCCGACCTCGCCGTCGAGCTTGACGTAGTTGAGGTCCTTCTCCTTGGCGCGCGCCTCGAGCGGGTCCGCCGCGGCGGCGTCCTCGAGGGACGCGTGGTCCTCGTGCCGGAAGTCGGCGTTGCCGTCGAGGGTGACCTTGCCGTCGAGCGCGACGACGTCGCCGGCCTCGGTCAGCACGAGCGGGTTCACCTCGACGAGCGTGGCGTCCTCCTCGCGGTAGACGTCCCACAGCTTCGTCAGCACGGCGGCGACCTTCGGGCCCACCTCGGCGTCGAAGCCCGCGGCGGCGACGATCTCGTCGGCCTTCGCCTGGTCGATGCCGACCCGCGGGTCCACCGGGACCTTCGCCAGCGCCTCGGGGCGCTCGACCGCGAGCTGCTCGATCTCCATGCCGCCCTCGACGCTCGCCATCGCGAGGTACTGCCGCTCGGCGCGGTCGAGGAGGAGGGAGAAGTAGTACTCCTTCGCGATGCTCGCGCCGGCGGCGATCATCACGCGGTGGACGGTGTGGCCCTTGATGTCCATGCCGAGGATCTCGCCGGCGCGCTGCTCGGCCTCCTCCGCGGAGCGGGCGATCTTGACGCCGCCGGCCTTGCCGCGGCCACCGGTCTTCACCTGCGCCTTGACGACCACCACGCCGGTCGCGCCGTCGGCGCCCAGCAGGGTCTCGGCCGCCGCACGCGCCTCGGAGGGCGTCGTCGCGACGATCCCTCCCAGGACGGGTACCCCGTGCCGCTCGAAGATGTCACGTGCCTGGTACTCGAACAGGTCCACCTGCTGCGGTCCTTCCCTCGCCCTGCGGTCCCGTGGGTGGGATCTGGCTGCTCTGCCGCCGACGATCGTAGCCCGGGGCCCCGGGTTTATCTCCACGTCGAGATATGTGACCCAGGTCGCACGGTCGTCGTCAACGTGCCTTGACACACGGATCGCGCGTCAAGCAGAGTTGACACATGACCCGCACCGACCCCACCACCGACTCCGCCGACGGCGCGCTCGCCGCGGCGACGGCCGACGACCCCGCCACCGGGCTGCGCGCCGTGCGCTCCCTGCGGGTGCTCGCCGACCGGCTGGAGACCCTGCAGGTCGGCCGAGCCCGAGAGCTCGGCTGGTCCTGGCAGGACATCGCGGACGCCCTCGGCGTGAGCCGGCAGGCCGTCCACCAGAAGCACCACCGGAAGGCCTGAGTGCCGCCGGCACGGCCGGGCCGCCCGGCCCGTCCCGCCACCCCCGAGAGGAGACGACGATGTTCGAGCGGTTCACCGCCGGCGCCCGCGCCGCGGTCGTGCAGTCCCAGGAGATCGCCCGCGACCTGGGCGACCCCCGCATCTCCCCCGCGCACCTCGTGGTGGCGGTCGCGTCCGTCGCCGACCCGGCGGCCGAGGCGCTCGCCGCGCAGGGCGCCGACCGGGCCGCGCTGCTCGACGCGTTCGCCGGCGACGGGCTCGACGCCTCGGCGCTGGCGGCGCTCGGGATCGACCTGGACGCCGTGCGCCGGCGGGCGGACACCGTGTTCGGGGCGGGCGCGCTGGACCGGGCCGACCGGGCGCGGCGGCCGGGCCAGGGCGGGCGCCGCGGCGGCGCGGGCGGGCACGTGCCGTTCACCCGGGACGCCAAGAAGACGCTCGAGGTCGCGCTGCGCGAGGCGATCCGGCTCGGGCACAAGCGGATCGAGGCCGGGCACGTGCTGCTCGCGGTCGTCCGGCTGTCCGACACGGACGGCCACGCGCTGCTCCGCCGCGCGGGCGTCGACCCGGCGGCCCTGGCGGCGGACGTGACGGCCCGCCTGGCGGCCGCCGCGGCGGCCTGACCGACGACGCCCGGCCTACGGTTTCCGGCCCGGCCCACGACGATCGCCGTGGGCCGGGCCGGACACCGTAGGCGTCGCCGCGGGTGCCCCGCGGGTCAGGCCGTCGGGACCGGGTAGCCCTCCGACGGCTGCACCACCACGAAGCCCGGGCCGTGGAAGGCGTACTGGAACGCCTCCCCCGTGCCGCCGCGGAGGAGCGAGCTGACGTTCATGCTCGACACCACGCCGGGCGTGAGGTTCGCCGACCAGCACACGGCGGCGTTCGGGTCGACGAACGTCGGCTGCTGCGAGCAGTCGAGGATCATCGGCTGGCCGTGCGAGGTCAGCGCGACGGTGCCCTGCCCCTGGATCAGGGTGTTCCAGAACCCGCCGGTCATCATCCCGGCGCCCTTGGTCCGGTGCATGTCCCACTGCAGCGCGGCGTCGAACGCGAGCAGCGACGAGCCGCCGACGCTGATCGCGTCGCCCTCGAGCTGCAGCAGGAACACGTGCTCGGCGGCGCGCGCGAAGAACACCTCGCCGGGGCCCGAGACCCGCATGAGCGGCTGGTCGTCGGCGCTCATCGCGCGCTTGACGAACCGGGCGAGCGAGCCCGACGACTCGTGGTGGAACTGCACCTGCCCCTGGTGGGCGACCATCGCGCCCTTCGCCGCGAGGACGTCGGGGCCGAGCGTCACCTTGAGCATCTTGGTGCTCTGCAGGACGAACCGCTCGGCGGTCTGCACCTCGGCGTTGGCCTGGTCGAAGATCGGGCTGCGCATGCGCCGATCATGCCCGAGATGCGCAGGTGGTGGCGTCGCGGCCGCCGCGCGGGCGGCGGGGATCACCCGTCCGCCCGCGCGTCGGTCAGAGCTTGGTGACCGGCGAGTACCGCAGCAGCAGCCGCTTGGTGCCCTCGGTGCCGAAGTCGACCTTGGCCACCGCGTTCGGCCCGCCGCCCTCGACGGCGACGACCGTGCCGAGCCCGTACGCGTCGTGGGTGACCTTGTCCCCCACGGTCAGCGTCGGGATGGCCGCGTCCGGGCGCGGCGTGGCCGAGCCGAACGTCGCGCCGCCCGACCCGGGGGCCTTGCGGGGCCGCTCGCCGGCGCGGGACGCCGCGGAGCTCTTCTTCCAGCTCTGCGTGGAGCCCGACCCCGACGACGACCGCTCGCCGTAGCCGCCACCCGAGGCGTACCCCGAGCGTCCGCCAAGGAACCCGCCCGGCCCGCGCAGCCGGTCGTTGGACGACTCGCGCCGCCGCCAGTCGATGAGGTCCTCGGGCAGGTCGTCGAGGAACCGGCTCGGCGGGAACTCGTTCGGCACGCCCCACGCGGTGCGGACCGCGGCGCGGGAGATGTAGAGCCGTTGCCGCGCCCGGGTGAGGCCGACGTACGCGAGCCGGCGCTCCTCGGCGAGCTGGTCGGTGTCGGCGAGCGACCGCATGTGCGGGAACGTGCCGTCCTCCATGCCGGTGAGGAACACGACCGGGAACTCCAGGCCCTTGGCCGTGTGCAGGGTCATCAGCGTGATGACGCCCTGGTCCGGCTTCGGCTCGCCCTCCTCCTCGTCACCGCCGTCGTCGGACGGGATCTGGTCGGAGTCGGCGACCAGCGACACCCGCTCGAGGAAGTCGGCGAGGTCGCCCTCGGGGTCGGACTGCTCGAACTCGGAGGCCACGGCGTGCAGCTCGGCGAGGTTCTCGACCCGGGTCTGGTCCTGCGGGTCCTCGCTCGCGCGCAGCTCCGCGAGGTAGCCGCTGCGGTCGAGCACGACGGACAGGATCTCGGCCGGGCCCGCACCCGACTCGGTGAGCGCCCGGAGGTCGGCCATCATCTCGGCGAACGCCCGCAGCCCGGTGATCGCGCGGGTGCCCAGCCCGGGCACCTCCTCCAGGTGCTCCAGCGCGGTGCCGAACGACACGCGCTCGCGCTCCGCGTAGCCCGCGACCATCGCCTCGGACCGGTCGCCCAGCCCGCGCTTGGGCACGTTGAGGATGCGGCGCAGGTTGACGTCGTCGTCCGGGTTGGCGATCGCGCGCAGGTACGCCACGGCGTCCTTGATCTCGCGCCGCTCGTAGAACCGGGTGCCGCCGACGACCTTGTACGGCAGGCCGACGCGGATCAGCACCTCCTCCAGCGCGCGGGACTGCGCGTTGGCCCGGTAGAAGATCGCGACGTCGCCCGGCCGGACGCCGTCGGAGTCGCCGAGGCGGTCGATCTCCTCCGCGACGAACCGCGCCTCCTCGTGCTCGTTGTCGGCGACGTAGGCGACGATCTTCGGCCCGGAGCCGGAGTCGGTCCACAGCCGCTTGGGCTTGCGGCCGGGGTTCTTGCTGATGACGGCGTTGGCGGCGGACAGGATGGTCTGCGTCGACCGGTAGTTCTGCTCGAGCAGGATGGTCGTGGCGTCCGGGTAGTCGGCCTCGAACTCCATGATGTTGCGGATGCTGGCGCCGCGGAACGCGTAGATCGACTGGTCGGCGTCGCCGACGACCGTCAGCTCGCCGCGCGGCACCGCGGCGTCCGCGCCCGGGTCGGCCGCGCCGACGCCCGCGAGCTCGCGCACGAGCACGTACTGCGCGTGGTTGGTGTCCTGGTACTCGTCGACCAGCACGTGCCGGAACCGGCGGCGGTAGTGCTCCGCGACGGCCGGGAACGCCTGCAGCAGGTTGACCGTCGTCATGATGAGGTCGTCGAAGTCGAGGGCGTTCGCCTGGCGCAGCCGCTGCTGGTACCGGGTGTACACCTGGGCGAGGGCCTGGTCGAAGTCGTTGGAGCCGCTCGCGGTGGCCGCGAACGCGTCGGGGTCGACCAGCTCGTCCTTGAGGTTGGAGATCTTGGACTGCAGCGCCTTCGGCGGGTACTTCTTCGGGTCCAGGTCGAGCTCGCGCGCCGCCAGGCTGAGCAGCCGCTGCGAGTCCGCGGAGTCGTAGATCGAGAACGACTGCCGCAGGCCGAGCGTGGTGGCCTCGCGGCGCAGGATCCGCACGCACGCCGAGTGGAACGTCGACACCCACATCATCCGGGCGGACGGGCCGACCAGGGACGCCACGCGCTCGCGCATCTCCGCTGCGGCCTTGTTGGTGAAGGTGATCGCGAGGATCTCCCCCGCCCGCGCCTGCCGGGTCGCCAGCAGGTGCGCGATGCGGTGCGTGAGCACCCGGGTCTTGCCCGAGCCGGCGCCCGCGACGATGAGCAGCGGGCCGCCGTGGTGCAGCACCGCGGCGCGCTGCTGCGGGTTGAGGCCGACCAGCAGCGCGTCCGCGTCGACCGACGGTGCGCGGCCGCGGTCGCGCGGCGCGTCGCCGTCCCGGGGCGCGTCGGCGCCGGCACCGTCGCCGGGCAGGTCGCCGCGCGGCGGCACGGCGGCCGGCAGGCGACCGAGGTCGGAGAGGGCGAGTCCGGGCAGCGGCAGGTTCTCGAAGAGCGACGTCATGGCAGGGCCAAGCCTAGGCGCCCCCACCGACACCCGCGGCGTCTCAGCCCCGCGCCAGCAGGACCTCGCGCAACGCGGACAGCAGCGACGCCGGCAGGCCCAGCGCCTCCAGGTGCGACAGCCGCACGTGCAGCGGCCGGTCGGACGTCGCCGCGGCCAGCGCCCGGGTCAGCAGGGCGTTCTCCGTCCACGCCCCGCGGAGCACCCGCAGCACCTCGGCGTCGGGCTCGGGGCCGGCCAGCGGGACCGTGCCGCACGTCACCTCGAGCCGCGCGCCGGCGGGCACGCCGCGCACCTCGACCCGGAGCCGGCCGTCGGCGGTGACGCGGGCCTCGGCGGGCACCGGCGCCCCGTCGACGGTGGCGCGCACGGCCCCCGCCGCGCCCTCCGTCGCCCCGGCGGTCACCAGGGTGAGCGTCCAGTCCCGCTCGGCCGGCACGCACGCCGTCGCGCCCTCGGCAGGCCCGACCGCGAGCGCCCCCGGCGCGTCGGCCCAGGTGATCGACGTCCGGGCGATCCCGGCCGGGTCGGTGCCGTCACCCGCCCCGTCGTCCTCCACCAGCGTGAACTGGCCGTCGGCGCCCGGCACGACCAGCAGCTCCAGGTGCGCCGGGTTCACCGGGTCGTTGCCCGGCACCTCGGCGCCGTCGAGCGGCACGACCGCGCCCGG
This sequence comes from Cellulomonas sp. GbtcB1, assembly GCF_019091725.1. Classification (NCBI taxonomy): domain Bacteria; kingdom Bacillati; phylum Actinomycetota; class Actinomycetes; order Micrococcales; family Cellulomonadaceae; genus Cellulomonas; species Cellulomonas sp. GbtcB1. Next base: position 9,211 of record NZ_JAGXJG010000081.1, read on the forward strand.
CCGCGCCAGCACCGGGATCGAGTCGAGCGTCCGGTGCAGGTCGAGCAGCCGGTCGCCGTCGTAGACCGCACCGGTGAGCACGTCGACCCAGGTGCCCGGCGGCAGCCAGGCGCGCACGGCGGACGCCCGGGTGACCGGGTCGGCCGGCGTGGTCGCCGGCGCGACCAGCAGCTCCGAGCCGAACAGGAACTGCTGCGGCGCGTCGTACGCCTCCTCGCGGCCCGGCCACGCGTGGTACATCGGGCGGACCAGCGCCTGCGACTCCGCGGCGGCCCGGTGGTTCATCGTGTGCAGGTACGGCACGAGCCGGTGCCGCAGCCGCAGGAACGCCGTCTGCACCTGGCGGGCGTGCGGCCCGAACGACCACGGCTCCTTGCTGGTGAACGGGTTGTCCGACGAGTGCAGCCGCAGGATCGGCGAGAAGGTGCCGAGCTGCACCCAGCGGGTTGCGAGCTCCTCGTCGCGGACGCCGAAGTAGTGCCCGCCGATGTCGTGCGACCACCAGCCGTAGCCGATGTTCGCGGCCGTCGCGGTGAACTCCGGCTGGAACGCGAGCGAGTCCCAGGTGATGACGGTGTCGCCGGAGAAGCCGACCGGGTACCGGTGGCTGCCGGGGCCGGCGTACCGGGAGAACGTCAGTCCGCGCCGGCGGTCCCGGGCGCTGTCGAGGTAGTGGAAGTGGTTGAGCATCCACAGCGGGTCGATCCCGGCGACCCGGGAGTGCCCGCCCTGCTGCCAGTCGACCCACCAGAAGTCGACGCCGTCCCGCTCCAGCCCGCGGTGCAGCACCGAGAAGTACGCCGCGAGGAAGTCCCGGTCCGTGACGTCGAAGGCGATCGGGTCGCCGTCGGGCTCCCGGCCGAGCGCGGCGCACATCGCGGCGTACGCGTCCTCGTGAGCGCGCACGCCGTCCGCCGGGTGCACGTTCAGCGTGACCCGCAGGCCGCGGTCGTGCAGCCAGGACAGCAGGGCGGGCGGGTCCGGGAACAGGTCCCGGTTCCACGTGTACCCGGTCCAGCCGGAGCCGAGCGCCGGGTCGACCTCGGTGACGTGCCAGTCCATGTCGAGCACCGACACCGACAGCGGGATCCGCTCGGCCGCGAACCGCTCGACGACCTCCCGGTAGCCCTCGGCGGTGTACCGGTGGAACCGGCTCCACCAGGTGCCGAGCGCCCACCGCGGCAGCACCGGCACGGGGCCGGACACGGCGTGGAACGCGCGCAGCGCCTCGGCGTGGTCGTGGGCGTAGCCGAACACGTAGAGGTCCTGCCGGGAGCCGTCGCGCGGGGCGACCCAGCCGTCCGGCTCGAACACCATCGACCGGGAGTCGTCGAGCACCGCGTAGCCCTGCCGGGACACCACGCCACCCTCGAGCGGGACCCGGCCGTCCGCCTCGTCGAGCGTGCGCGCGGTGCCGCCCAGCCCCTCGGCCGGCTGCCCGTACCGCCACACCGAGTGGTACGCGCTGACGCCGCCCGTGACCTCGACGGACAGACCCGCGGTGCTGAACGGGCCCCGGTCGTAGACCACGCGCAGCCGGGACGTGACGACCTCGACGACGTGCCCGCGGTCGACGACGCGGAACTCCGGGACCGGGAGCGCGCGGTGCCGGGCGAACGTGCTGGGGCGGTCCTCGAACCGGCCGTCCTCGGCGTACTCCAGCCGCACCAGGCCGTCGTCGAGGACCGTGATGCGCCAGCGGTCGCCCTGGACCACCGCGCGCGGGTCGGCGGTGCCGTCGGGCGCGGCGCCGGTCGCGAGGGCGGGAGGGCCCCCGGGCTGCCGGGAACGGTCGGGCTGGGGCTGCGTCGGCGCGGTCACGTCTCCTGTTTAGCGTTAAACTCCGACCAGCGTCAACGGGCCGCGAGCCGCCGCGGTCCCCGTCTGCAGGAGGCCGCCGGTGGACCGCGTCACGCTCAGGGACATCGCGCGCGAGGTCGGCGTCAGCGTGATGACCGTGTCCAACGTGGTGAACGGCCGCGCCGGACGCGTCTCTCCGGCGACCGCCGCCCGCGTCGAGCGCGCCGTGGCCGACCTCGGCTACGTGCCCAGCGCCGCCGCCCGGTCGCTGGTCGCGCGCCGCTCCCGCCTGGTCGGCCTGCTGCTGCCGGGCCGCCCCGACGGCGTCACCCTGCTCGGCAGCCCGCACGACGTCGCCGTCACCGGCGCGCTCGAGGCCGCGCTGCGCGCCCGGGACCACCACCTCATGCTGCGCGGCGTCGGCGACGCGGGCGACGTCCGGGACTCCGTGCGCCGGTGGGGGCTCGACGGGGTGGTCGTCATGGGCTTCACCGACGACGCGCTCGCCGCGCTCGACCTGCCCGGGACGCTCCCCGCCGTGCTGGTCGACGCCGAGGGCGGCCCCGCCGACGCCGGGCCGGAGCACGGGCGCGTCCGGTCGGACGACCGCGCCGGCGGCCACCTCGCCGGGACGCACCTGGCCGGGCTCGGGCACCGCCGGCTGCTGCTGTGCGGGCCCGTCGACGCGGCGAGCCGGGTGGTGGCCGAGCGGCTCGCGGGGTTCCGCGCCGCCGCGACCGAGGCCGGGCTGCCCCCGGGAGCGGTGCGGACGGCGCACGCCCGGACGACCTACGACGAGGGGGTCGCGCTGGGCGGGCGCCTGGCGGCGGACGTGCGCGCCGGGTCCGTGACCGCGGTGTTCGCGACCGCCGACGTCCTGGCCGCCGGCGTGGTGCGCGGGCTCGCCGACGCCGGGCTGCGGGTGCCCGAGGACGTGTCGGTGCTGGGCTACGACGACGCCGAGCTCGCCCGGCAGGTGACGCCCCGGCTGTCGACGGTCGCCCAGGACACGGCGGGCAAGGGCCGGCTGGCGGCGGAGCTGCTGCTCGGCCTGGTGACCGGCGACGACGCGGCCCCGCGCTCGGCGACGGTGCCGGTCGCGCTGGTGGCGCGGGAGTCGACGGGGCCGGCGCCGGTCGGTTGAGCGGGAGGTCAGGCCGGACTCGCCGTGGGTGCGCCGGGCCGGACCTCCCACCCGAGGACGCGGCTCAGCGCCAGAGCACCGCGACCAGGATGTTCACCAGGGTCAGGCCCAGGGTCGCGCCGACCAGGCCGCGGGTGACCTTCTCCGGCTTGCGGGTGCCGTACCAGACCAGCCCGGTCACGACGAGCGCGACCAGGAGCTTCACGCCGATCTTGGCGTTGTCCGGCGGCTCGAGCCCGGCGACCTCGGCGGACCGCAGCCCGACCATGACGATCCCCGTGACCAGCGCGGTCAGGGCGCCGTGCAGCGCGCCCTTCGGGAACGCCGGCTGACGCAGCGTGACCAGGCACCCGCCCAGCACGATCGCCCAGCCGACCAGGTGCAGCACGACCAGCAGGCCGTACACGACGCTCATGGGACTTCCCTCGCTCGGTGCCCGGTGCGTGCAAGGATCCCCTGCGCGGCCTCGCCGGCCGCGCACCGCTGTGCCCGACGACCCCGAGCCACGAGGATGTCATGACCACCCCCGAGCACCAGAACCCCGGCGAGTCGTCGCCCGGCGCGTCGCAGCCGACGCCCGAGGCGCACGCGGCGCCCGGCGCCCCGCAGCCCGGCGCGGCGTACCCGGCGCCCGGCGCGTACCCGGCGCCGGGCGCGCCCG
>NZ_JAGXJG010000082.1:0-12449 GCF_019091725.1 Cellulomonas sp. GbtcB1
CCGTCGGTGCCGTCGCCGATCGGCACCTGCCGGGCGCCGGCGCCCGCGAAGTACGGGCCCCAGATGTGGTTGGGGTCCGGGGGCGCCGCCGGGGCCGACGGGTCCGCGGGCACCGCCGGGGCCGACAGGGACGCGGACGTCGCGGCAGGCGCCGCCGGGGCCGCGACGTACCCGGGCGCCGCACCCGGCGCGGACGGAGCCGGGACGTCCGGCGGCGCCGGAGCCGGCGCCGCCGGTCCCGACGCGGGCGCGGCGGCGTCCGGCCCGGGTGCGAGCGGCACGGGCGCCGCCGGGTGCGCGGGCACGACGGCCGCCGGGACGACCGGGATCTGCCGGGTGTCGAGGTCCGGTCCCAGGCCGGGTCCGCCGAGCGGGGGCAGCACGAACCCCGGGGCGTCGAGCCGACGGTCGGCGGCGAGCGCGCTCCACCGCGTGCGGGTGGGCTCGGACGGGGTGGGGTCGACCGTCGGCGTGGCGCCCGCGGCGGTCGGCTCACCCGCCCACGCGTCACCGGGTGCCGCGGGGTGCGGCACGGAGGGCCACGCCGGGGCGTCCCCGCCGTGCTCTGCGGGCGGGGCGGGCAGTGCGGGCGCGCCTGGACCGCCGGCCCGGTCCGCGCGCGCCGGCCAGTCGGCCACCCGACGGGCCGGGACGAGCCCACGCACGTCGACGACGACGCCCTCCCCCACCCGGTCGTGCCAGCCGCGCCGGCGCCCGGACGAGTCGAACAGCGGCGACAGCAGCACCACGATCTGGCCCACGCCGCACGCCAGCGAGCCCAGGGCGACGATCAGCGCCCGCACGAACGCCCGCCCGAGCCCGACGGGCCGGCCGGACCGGACGTCGACGAGCCGCAGGCCGAGCAGCCGGCGCCCGACGGTCCAGCCGCGGGTGCCGTTCCACACCCACTGCGCCACGGCCCAGGCGGCGAGCAGCACCGCCCCGACGGCGAGCAGCACCCCGGACGGCGCGGCGGGCTCGGGCACCGTGCCTGCCCCTGGGTCGGAGGCCGCGCGCACGGTCGCCGCGAACGCCGGCGCCCACGCGAGCCAGAGCGGCGCCGCTGCGATCGACGTCAGCGCGGCGTCCACGAGGTACGCCGCGACGCGGCGCCCGACCGGCGCAGGCGGTGCGCTCGGCGGGACCACGCCGCCGGTGGTGCTGCTCATCCGTCCGCTCCGTCCGCTCGTCGTGCCCGTCGTCCCCTGGTCCCCCGCTTCTCCCTGCCGTCCGGCACGCTCCGCCGCGCCCGGTCGGCGGCCGCCGCGGCCCGGCGCCGCTCGGACCGACGCAGCGACCGGGTCGTGACCCGCCCGCGCCACCGCTGCTTGCGGGGCGTCGCCGCCCGCATGGACGCGAGCGTCCGGTCGACCTCCGCCCAGTACTCCCGCGCGTCCGCCGTCGTCGGGGCTGCGGCGCTGAACACGGCCGCGTCCGCACGGTCGGCCAGCGCGACCACCGCGGCACCCGCCTCGACCCCGGCAGGCGTCGGGCCGGCCGGCACCGGGGCGGGACGCTTCCGGCGGCGCCCCTCCTCCGGCTCCGGCGCGGTGGTGAACGCCCGGTCCAGCGACCGCGCGCCCTCGCGGCGGGTGGCCACCGGGTCGACGTCGCGGCGCAGGTCGGTCGCCAGGTCGAGCACCTCCTGCCAGCCACCCACGACCCGGTTCACCGGGACGGGGTCGCGCCGACGGCGGCGCCGGCGGCGGGCCTTGAGGCCCGCGATGACGAGGAACGGCGCGAGCAGCACCAGCAGCAGGCCGGACCCGGCGGCGACGCCGAGCGCGATGCGCTGCCAGACCGCGAGGGCGGACTCGTCCTCGCCGTCCTGCGTCTGCGGCTGGTCGGTGTCGTCCGCGGGCGGGTCCACCGGCGGGGCGGGCGGCGGCGGGGGCTGTGCGACCTGGGGCTCGGGGTCGGCCTGGCTGGTCTCCTGCTCGTCCTGCGGCGTCTGGCTCTCGGGCGGGGTCGGGTCGAAGGTGACCCAGCCGTACCCCTCGAACGCGATCTCGACCCAGGCGTGCACGTCGGCACCGGTCACGACCACCGGGGCGTCGGGGTCGAGCGGCGCGTCCGGCGTCGCGGCCGCGTCCTCGTCGTCGCCCGGCACGAAGCCCATCACCACCCGCGCGGGCAGGCCCATCTCGCGGGCCATGAGGGCCATCGCGGACGCGTACTGCTCGTCGTCGCCGACCATGAGGTCGCCGCCGAGCAGCGTCGCCACCCGGTCGGCGCCGTGGCCGGACAGCGACGGGTAGTCGCCCTGGTCGGTGCGCCCGTGGGAGAAGAAGCCGCGCTCGGACAGCGCCTGCTCGAGCGCGCGGGCCACCTGGGCGGGAGTCTCGGCCTCGCGGGCCGCGTCGCCGGCCGCGGTCGACACGGCGTCGGGGACGCCCTGGGGCTCCGGCAGGTCGAGCGCGCTGCCCGCGGCGGAGCCGAGCTGCTCGTCGTCGGGCTCGGCCGGCACGACGGCGTCGAGGGTGTACGTCAGCCCCTCGTCCAGCCCGCCGGTGAGCACGGCCGCGCCGGTCGCGTCGTTGAACCGCAGCCGGGACTGCGCCTCGGTGTCGTCGAACCGCACGGACACCGCGTCCCCGACGGTCGGCAGCCACACGCCGGACAGCCCGTCGACCTGGACCTGCACCTCCGCGCGCTCGCCGCCGGTGCCGGACGCCTCCACGGCGTCGGCCTCCTCGACCGCCTGCTCGCTGACGACCTCGCCGACCCGGCGGAACTGGCCCGAGGCGCGGGACGAGCCGTCGCCGGCCACGTTCCACACCACGCCGTCGAACCGGTCGAAGGTCGCGAGCCGGACCCGGGCGCCCGCGGGCAGCCCCTGCACCGTGAACAGCTCGACGGTGTCGTCGTCCTTCACGTACTTGCGGAAGGCGGACAGCGGGCTCGCGTAGTCGCGCGGGTCGAACGGCGGCAGCAGCGCGTCGCGCAGGACGTACCGGTCCCGGTTCGACTCGACGGCGGTGCCCGCCGCGACGCCCGCGCCGCCGGCGAGCGCGACCAGCAGGACCAGCGCGACCGGGCGCCGCGCCCGCAGCCGGCCGGACCGCCAGGACGCCCAGACCAGCAGGACGACCGCGATCGCGGTGCCGACGGCCACCGGGGCGACCGTGGTGTGCGTGCCGAGCAGCACGGCCCCGGCGAGGACCACGGGCGGGAGCAGCGCGGCCGCCGGTGCCGCGCGCCCGGAGCCCAGCGCGAGCCGCACCGCGACCGCGGTCCCGACCACCGCCAGCAGGTACGGCGGGACCAGCAGCCAGCCCGAGCCGCCCAGCGGCGGCTGCAGGGTCAGCACGTCCTTCCAGCCCAGCACCGACCCGCGGACCACGGACACGATCGACGCGAGCGTCGGCACGACGCCCCCGACCGTCTGGTCCGGCGTCGCGAGCGGGCCGCCGAGCACGACGGTCACCGCGAGCAGCACGGCCGTGGTCACGGGCGTCGACCAGCGCGCCCAGGCCGACAGCACGCCCGCGGCCGCGCCGAGCACGACGCCGCCGACCACCGGGGCCAGCAGCACCGAGCCGCCGTACACCGGCAGCAGCGGGGTCAGCGCGGCGAGGACGGCGCCGGCGAGCACGAGGACGTCGACGACCGCCCGCCCGCCGCGCGGGACGCCGCGGCGGGGCCGCTCCGCGCCCGCGGGCTGCCCGGAGCCGCCGGGCCGGCGGCGCCCGGACGAGGGCGGCCCGGGCGGCGTCGGCACGCCGGGGGCCGCGTCCGGGGCGCCGGATGCGACGGCGCCGGGCGCGACGGGGTTCTCGGTCGTCGTCGTCATGCCGCCGCCGCCAGACGCAGGGCGCGGGGCAGGTCGTCGAGCGAGCCCAGGCGGACCAGGCTCAGCGTGCGCTGCGTGCGGACCTCGACCTCGGTGCCGGGCACGCAGCTCACCACGAGCGTCCGGGTGCCCTCGGGCACGTGCCGGGCGGCGGCGCGCAGGTCCGCCGCGGGCACGACGGACCCGGTGACCAGGAACGCGAGCGTCACGTCGGGCGCCTCGCGGGCGACCCGGCGGCCGAGCAGCCGGGAGCCGGTGCCGTCGGGGCCGCAGGTGATGCCGGAGCAGTCGTCGAGCAGCGGCCGGCGCGCGGTGGTGCGCACCCGGCCGGGGCCGGCGAGCACCGCGAGCGGGTGCTCCTCGGCCAGCACGTGCACGCCGAGCGAGGCGACCACGCTGACCGCGAGCTCCAGCTCCGCGTCGTCCGCGCCGTGCCGGTAGTCCCGGGGGTCGGTGGCGAGCGCGACGGCCGTCTGGGTGCGGCGGGTGTCCTCGTACTGCTTGACGGTGAGCTGCCCGCGGCGCGCGGTGGTGCGCCAGTGGATCGACCGGCGGTCGTCGCCGACCACGTAGTCGCGCAGCGCGTGGAACGCCAGGTCCATGTCGGACAGGTCGCGGGTCGCGCCGCCCTCGAGGTCGCGGAGCAGGCCCGCGTCGGCACCCGTGAGCATGACGACGCGCGGGTGCACGTACAGCTCCTCCGAGCCCGTGGTCACCGCGTGCCGGGTGGCGAGCCCGAGCGCGTCGCCCCGCACCGCGCGCACCGGGCCGACCGTCACGACGGCGCGCCGGTCGGTGGGGACCGCGAACAGCTCCTCGTGCTCGGTGCCCGGGGCCAGCGACGGGATCTCGAGCTCGGCCCGGCCCTCGCCGACCTGCAGCTCCAGGCGCACCGCGCGCGTCCGACGACCGCCGGGGGCCGACACGACCACCCCGCCGAACGCCCGCTCCCCGACGCGCACCCGCCGGTCCGCGAGGTCGAGCCGCACGGCGTGCGGCAGCCGTCCCCAGGTCATCGCGAGCGCGACCAGCAGCGCGACGGCGCCGACGGCGCCCAGCGCCGCCAGCTCGACCCAGCCGAGCAGCACGCCGGCGACCGCGGCGGCCGCACCGAGCAGCCCCGCGCCCCAGCCCACGCCCGACAGCCGGGTGCGCGACCGCCTCACGCCGCGCCTCCCGGGTGCACCCCGACCCTGGTCACGCGCGCGCCACCGGCGGCGGGGTCGCGGACAGCACGCGCTCGACCACCTGGGTGGTCGTCGCGCCGAGGAAGTCGGCCTCGGGGTCGAGCACCAGGCGGTGCGCCAGCACGGGCACCGCGAGGTCCTTCACGTCGTCCGGGATGACGTAGGCGCGCCCCGCGGCTGCCGCCTGCACCCGCGCGGCGCGGACGAGCGCCAGACCGCCGCGGACGCTCGCGCCCAGCGAGGTCTGCGGGTCCTCGCGGGTGCCCTCGATCAGGCGCGCGACGTAGTCCAGCACCGAGCCGTCGACGTGCACCGTCTGCGCGAGCTCCGCCATCTCGACGACACCCGCCGTGGTGACCACGGCGTCCAGCTCGCGGGTGCGGTCCCGGGCGCCGGACAGGATCTCGACCGTCGCGGTGCGGTCCGGGTAGCCGAGCGAGGTGCGCACCAGGAACCGGTCGAGCTGCGCCTCCGGCAGCCGGTAGGTGCCCGCCTGCTCGACGGGGTTCTGGGTCGCGATCACGACGAACGGCCGGCCCACCGGGTGCGTGTCCCGGTCGACCGTGACGTGGCCCTCCTCCATGACCTCCAGCAGCGCGGACTGCGTCTTCGGCGAGGCGCGGTTGATCTCGTCCGCGAGCAGCACGGAGGTGAACACCGGGCCCGGGTGGAACTGGAACGTCCGCGCGCCCTGGTCCCAGATCGTCACGCCGGTGACGTCGGAGGGCAGCAGGTCCGGGGTGAACTGGATGCGCTGGTGGGTGCCCTGGACCGACGCCGCGATGGCCTTGGCCAGCGACGTCTTGCCCGTGCCCGGGGCGTCCTCCAGCAGCACGTGGCCCTCGGCGACCATCGCGGTCAGCACGAGCCGCACCGGGCGGTCGGCGCCCAGGACCGCGCGGGACACGTTGCCCACGAGGCCGGCGAACGTCTCGGCGAACCAGGCGGACTGCTCGGGGGTCATCGGGGGGTGTCTCCTGTCGGTGCTGTGTGTCGTGGGGTCGTGTCGTGCGGGCCCATCACCCGATCGGCGGGCGCCGGGTCATCCGGAGGAGTCGTCCGAGTCGGGCGGGGCCCACTGGACCACCTGCGACGGCGTCCAGTCGCTCCAGGCCCCCCAGCCGACCTCCGTGCGTACCCGAACCCGGATCGAGACGGAGCTGGGGTTCGACACGCCGCGGTCGTCAGGGAGGGCGACCGGACCGGTGCGGACGTCACCGTCACCCTGCCCGGACTTGGTGCCGAATCCCCACCCGGAGAGCTCGTACTCGTACCCCTGGACCGTGCCCCGGCCGATGTCGCCCACCGACCAGGACACGGTCCCCGTCGTCGGCTGGCCGGTGGTCTGCGGGATCGCCAGGGTCACACCGGTCGGCGCCGCTGCTCGCGTCCGAGCGGTGTTGTCCTGCGTGTTCCAGGACGCCGGGGCCCCGCACCCTCGTCGGTTGCACGCCGAGACTGTGACCGTCAGCGGGTCGCCGGCGACGAGACCCGTGATGCGCGCACGGTTCTGCCCGCCCCACCCCATCTCGACACGTCCCGCGGACGACTCGACCACGTAGCGCTGCAACGAGGCGCCGTTCTCGGCGGCCGGGTCCCACACCACGTCGACCCATCCGCTGCCGGCGTCCGTGTCGGTCGAATGGTTGCCGTCGGGTCGGACGTTCCCGGGCGCGCCCGGCACGTCGTACGCGCGACCGCTGGTCGTCGCGGACCCGGACCTGCCGGCCTTGTTCTGCGCGTACACCTCGAAGTTGACGTTCTGGTCGTTGTCGACCGTGAGGCCGTACGACGTCTGCCCCGCAGGGAGCGTCTCCGTCCGGTTGACCGCGCCCGTCATCTTCAGGACGTACGTCAAGGGGTCACCGTTGTCGCTCGCGGACGGGTTCCAGGACACGACCAGCTGCCTCGACGCGGTCGACTGAACGGCCTCGGGTCCGAACGACGGCGCGTCGGGCTTCCCGGCCGGGGTCACCGGCGCGGGCTGCCCGCTCCACGCGCTCGGCTCAGGCGCGCGGTTGTGCGCCCGCACCTGGACCGTGTAGGCCGTGCCGTTGGTCAGCCCGCGGAACGTGTACGACGTCCCGCTGGTCGTCACCGACCCGGCCCCGCCCGGCGGGGCGGGCGAGATCATCAGCGTGTACGACGACACCGGCGACCCGTTCGAGTTCGGCACCGCCCACGTCGCCGTGACCTCCTGGTCGCCCCACTGGAGCGACGGGGCGGCCGGGGTGTCCGGCACGGTGTCCGGGCGCGCCACGGCGGACGCCGGGCTCGGGTCGGACCAGCCGACGGCGTTCTCCGCCGCCACCGTGAACGTGTACTCGACGTTGTTCGTCAGCCCGGTGATGGTGCACGTGGTGCTGGCGCAGGACGTCGTCGGCCCGCCCGCGCTGGCCGTGACCCGGTAGCCCCTGATCGGCTCGCCGCGGTCGTACGGCGCGGTCCAGGACAGCACCACGGTGCCGTCGCGGACCTCGCCGACCCGCGGGGCCGCCGGCGTCTCCGGCTTCCCCCGCACCCGCAGCGTGATGCTGGACGCGACCTCGCGGGCGCTGTCGTCCGTGGCGTCCCGGACGCGCACCCGCACGACCATCTGCCCGACCAGCTCGGCGGCGGGCCGGACCACGACGTCGGAGCCGGACACCGACGCGGTGCCGGCGCCGGCCGTCTCGACGGTCGCGCCGACGACGCGCAGCGGCTGGTCCGGGAACGGGTTGGACGCGCCGGCCAGGACGTCGACCACGCGCTCCTGCCCCTGGACGGCGTCGTTCACGACCTTGTCCTGGAGCACGGCGACCCGCCGGGTGCTCGCCACGGTCCGCACTTCGACCTGGACGGCCATCTTCCCGGCGCGGCCGTAGCCGAGCTCGATCGGCAGCGTGCCGCGGGTGCCCTTGGGGGTGCCCACGTCGGAGGCGACCGACAGCCGGCTCCCCTGGAGCGACACGGTGAACCCGGCCGGGGCGTCGCCGGTGAGCCGGTAGGTGAAGGTGTCCGCGCCGGACGCGCCCTCGACGCCCTGCGTGAAGGCCTGGAGGTCGACCGTCGTGGGCGCCTCGCCGGGCCCGACCTCCAGGGTGGAGGGCACGAACGTCGGGGGGTAGTCGTCGAGCGTGTAGACCGTGATCGGCAGCGTGATGACCGACGTCCGGGCGGAGGTGTCCCCCGCGCCGGTGCGGTCGGTGACCGGCACGGTGATCGACGCGGGCCCGACGTACCCCTCGGCAGGGCGGAACTGCACGGTGGTGGAGTCGGCGACCAGCGACGAGCCGTCCGACCGCGTGGCCGTGACCGCGGTGGCGTCGGCGACCTGCGCGGTCCGCCCCGGCGCCACCTGGACCTGCTCGCCGAGCGGGATCGTCAGGGTCTCGCCGCCGGCGACCCGGAGCTCCGGTGCACGCGGGCGGGCGGTCGGCGGGAAGAAGCCGAGGGCGGGCACCGAGATGAACGCGTAGGAGCGGACGTCCTCGGCGGCGGTGTTCGTCAGCAGGTACGGGATGGTCTGGGCGGTCTCGGCGAGGGTGACCGTGATGGTGCCGTCGCCGCGAACCGTGGCCACCGACGACGCGCTGCCGGGCACGGAGACCCGCAGGTCCCCGAGCGGGCCGCTCGGGTTCTGCGCGACGCCGAGCACGTCGACGTCCACGCTGGTCCGCCCGACCGTGTCGACCGGCGGCACGACGACGTCGCGCGCGATCGGCGCGAGCACCGGCGCGTCCGGGTCGACGGTCACGGAGAGCACGGCGCCGTTGACGGCCCCGCGCTCGTTGACGGCGGTGTAGCCGATGTTGAACACGCCCGCGGCGTCGCCCCGGACGACGACCCGGTTGCCGGACAGCGAGGCCGTGATGCCCTCGTCGACCTCCAGGTCCTCCCGGACGGCGAGCTCGCCGCCGAGCACGTCGGTGTCGTTCTCCAGGACCCGGACCTCGACGGTCTGCCCGGGGCGGACGGTGATGGTGTCGTCGCGCGCGACCACGCGGTTGCTGTCGCCGGGGCGTGCGGCGATGCCCACGCGCACGGTGGCGACGGCGCGCTGGCCGGTCCAGTCCTCGACGGCGTAGGTGAAGGTGTCGGTGCCGGCCTCGTCGGGCAGCGCCTCGTACTCCAGGAAGTCCGCGCCGACGGTGGGGACCCGGCCCTTGGTGCCGGCGGACGCGACGCCGAGCAGCGTGATGCCGTCGCCGTCGGCGTCGATGCCGACCAGCGGCACCGGGATCCGCACGGTCTCCCCCGCGAACACGCGCGCCGTGAGGGCGCGCGGCTTCGGCGGGGCCTTGGTCTCCGGGTCGGACTCGTGCACCCGGACGGTGACGGTCGCGGCCGTCTCCATGCCGGTCGCGTCCTGGACGACGAACGTCGCGTGCACGGTCATCGGGGACGACGGGGCCTGGTACCGCAGGTTGTCGCCCGAGACGAACATGAGGCCCTCGCCGTCGCCGAGCGGCTCGGCCAGCTCGGGCTTCAGCGTGATGGTGTCGCCGTCCGGGTCGGACGCGTCCTCCAGGACCGGGATCGTGACGACGCCCCCGGTCCGGACGTCGGCGGTCACGTTCGGCACCACGGGCGGCTGCGGGGTCGCGGACGCCGGCACCGGGCGGACCAGGATCTGCCCGGTGGCGCTGGCGGTCCCGTTGGACACGACGTACTGCAGGGTGACCGGCTCGGTCAGCGCGCCGACCGCCGAGATGGTGACGAGGGTGCGCTGCCGCACGGCGACCCGCAGGCCGTCGGGCGCGGACACGCTCTGCAGCACCAGCACGCCGCCGGCCGGGTCGGTGTCGTTGGCCAGCGGGTCGACGGTGGTCTCCCCGCCCGCGGGCAGCCAGGCGTCGTCGGCCACCGCGACCGGCGGCTCGGCCTGCTCCGGCCGCTCGCGCACGTCGATGCGCGCGACGCCGGTCGCCTGCTGCGGCGCGGCGGTCACCGTGAAGCTGACGTAGAACGTGCCGGCCTGCGCGGCGCGGAAGCTGAACGTCCCCGCCTCCAGGTCGGGCGTGACGGTCGTGCCCTGCACGTCCTCGACGCCCGCCAGCCGAGGCTGCTCGGCTCCGAAGGTGCGCACGGCGTCGAGCGGGCGCAGCTGGACGTCCTGGTCCACGTAGGTGACGGCGTGCACCGGGTCGATCTGCAGGTCCAGCGAGCCGATGGCCCGGACGTCGACGTCGACGGTGCCCTCGGTGGTCGAGGTCCCGTCCGACACGACGACGTGCACGACGTCGCGGCCGAGCTCGCCGCCGTCGGCGACGTAGCTGAGCGTGCCGTCCTGGCGGAACCGCGCGGTGCCCTTCTCCGCGGACGCGCCGACGAGGGTCAGCGGGTCGCCGTCGGGGTCCGAGAAGTCGGCGAGCACCGGGTAGGACGCGGTCGCGCCCTGCTCGACCCGGATCTCGCCGGTCCGGTCCTGGACCGGCGGCTCGTCCAGCGAGGCGTCGCGGACGGTCAGCGTGACCTGCGCGGTCGAGGGCGCGGTGGTGCCGCGGCCGTCGCTGATCGAGTAGGCGAAGGTCGCCGAGCCGGTGGCGTCGGCGGGCACGGTGACCTGCAGCGCCCGGCCGCCGTACACCTGCTGCAGCGTGCCGAGCTCGGCGGGCAGCGGGTCGACCTCGCTGAGCACGAGGATGCCGCAGTCGGAGGAGGTGTCGTTGTCGATGACCGGCAGGATCGTGGTCCGGCCCGCGCGGACGCCGAACTGGTCGTCGACGGCGTTCGGGGCGGCGCTGGTCGGCGAGCACTCGGGGACCAGCTGCTGGGTGGTCCGGTCGCCCTCGGCCCGGTCGGTGTCGTCCTCGGGCTTCTCCTCCGGCACGACGTCCGACCAGTCGGGCTCGCGGAGCTCGGTGTCCTCGAGGGGCAGCCACAGCCGCCCGTCGACGGTCTCGTTGAGCGCGACGACCTGCCGGTTCACCCGGAACACCAGGTGGTCCGTCGCGGTCACGCCGTCGAGGTCGAGCAGCCGCGGCTCCGCGTCCGCGCACAGCTCGAGGTAGTTCTGCGTCGCGGTGGGCCAGGCGGCGTGCGCGCAGGTGCCGACGCGGACGGGCGCCGCGGGCGTGCCCGCCCCGCCCGCCTCGTGCTCGGCGGCGACCTCGCCGGAGGACACCGACACCTCGACCAGGCCGGTGCTGCCCGCGACGAGCGCGGTGCTCGCGGCGGGACCGGGCTGCTGGAGCACGGGCTGCGCGATGCCGAGGGCCGTCGACCCGCCCGGGGTGCGGACGGTGTCGCCGTCCAGGCCGACCGGAACGTCGCCCACGGCGGTCACCTGCTCGACCGCGCCGCCGAGCGCCGGGGCCTCCTCCGCCGTGGCCGCGCCGCCCGCGGTCGGCGTGAGGCGCGTGACCTCGCCGGTGCTGCCCGCCACGGCGAACGCGTCGCCGGTCACCGACGCCGTGACGACGCCGCCGGCGCCGACGTCGGCGTCCGGCTCGTCGGCCGTCACCTGCAGCATCGGCAGGTCGGCGAACGTGCGGACCCAGGCCTGGCCGTCGGTGTCCATCACCGCGACGGTGCCGCCGGCCATCGACACCTGGGCGCCCGCGGGGACCGCGACCTGCGCGGCGGCGGTCACCCCGGCCGGGTCGACCACGGTCAGGGTGCCCGCCTCGACGATCAGCACGTCGCCGGCGTCCTGCAGCACGTCGAACTCGGTGCTGCTCGCGACCAGCCCGGCGTTCAGCTCCTCGACCTGGGCGTTGTACCGCCCGACCTGCAGGGTGCTGGTGGACGTCAGCCAGACGGCGCCGTCGTTGAGGTCGACCTGCGCCAGCGGGAACCCGGGGTTGACCAGGGCGAGCGTCGCCAGCACCGCGGGCACGGTGACGACGGCCGCGGTGGACGCGACCTTCTTGCGGTTCCAGGGAAGATTCACGCGGCGCAGCCCTCCGCGGGCACCGTCGACGCGCGGCGGTCCGCGCGCACGACGGAGACCTCGATGCACACCTCGCCGCCCTCGGCCGGCGGGGTCACGGTCACGGTGGGCTCCTCGGCGATCTCGAGCTGGGGCTCGCCCGTGGCGGTGCGCACGCCCCAGAGGTAGGTGTCGCCGTCCTGCGGCTCGGGGTTGGTCCAGGTGAACACGACCGTGCCGTCCGCCTGGCGCGCCCCGAACAGGTTGGTCGGCGCGGGCACGGTCTGGCCGAGGGTGCTCGCGGGGCCGGGGAACTCGGTGCCCGCGGCCGGCCCGGGGTCGGTCTCGGGGCGGTTCGCGAGCAGCACGACCGCGACGACGGCCGCGGCGATGGCGAGCACGGAGCCGACGGCGGCGAGGACGCGGCCCGTGCGGGACCGGCCCGCCGACCCGGGGTGCACCTCGTGCACCGGGGCGGCGACGAGCTCGGGGCCGGGCGCGGCGTCCGAAGCCTGCGCGCCCGCGGCCGGGGCGGCTCCCGGCGCGGCGCCGGGGTGCACCGCCACGACCGGCCGCAGCCGGGTGGCCTCCGGCCCGGAGCCGAGGTCGAGGGGCG
>NZ_JAGXJG010000083.1:0-11269 GCF_019091725.1 Cellulomonas sp. GbtcB1
CTTGGCCCACAGAACGCCTTGGCTCCGATCCGACTTAGCGCGGCACGCCCGCGGTGCGGGGCGCGGGGTCGGGAGGCGCCGGGGTGCGCGGCGCGGGCGTGCGCGGAGCCGAGCCGCGCCGGTCGCCGCCGCGGGCCGCGTCGTCGTCGGCGCCGGTGCGGGGCGCGGCGGGACGACGAGGGGCGGGCATGGTCCCGATTGTGCCCCGCGCCGGGCCCGCGACCCCGCAGGCGACCCGGCCGTGTCCGCGCGCGCACACGATCCGCACAAGCCGCGGGCGGTGCCGGGCACACCCCCCCGGACGCGCCGGAGGCCGGCGACCCCGTGCGGGGTCGCCGGCCTCCGGTCGAGAGCCTGGGGGCTCAGGCCTTCCAGCGGGGGAAGGCCGACAGGCCGGCGTAGCGGCCGGCGTCGTCCAGCTCCTCCTCGATGCGGAGCAGCTGGTTGTACTTGTTGATGCGCTCGCCACGGGCCGGCGCACCGGTCTTGATCTGGCCGGCGTTGGTCGCGACGGACAGGTCGGCGATCGTGACGTCCTCGGTCTCGCCGGAGCGGTGCGAGGTCATCGTGGTGAAGCCGTTGCGCTGGGCCAGGGTGACGGCGTCCAGCGTCTCGGTCAGGGTGCCGATCTGGTTCAGCTTGACCAGCAGCGAGTTGGCGGCCTTGAGCTCGATGCCCTTGGCCAGGCGCTCCGGGTTGGTGACGAACAGGTCGTCGCCGACGATCTGCACCTTGTCGCCGACCTTGGTGACGAGCTCGGACCAGGTGCCCCACTCGTCCTCGGACAGCGGGTCCTCGATGGAGACCAGCGGGTAGTCCGCGACGAGCTGCTCGTAGAACGCGATCATCTCGGCCGGCGCGAGGGCCTTGCCCTCGAACTGGTACGCGCCGTCCTTGAAGAACTCGGTCGCGGCGACGTCGAGCGCGAGCGCGACGTCCTTGCCCGGGACGAAGCCGGCCTTCTCGATCGCGACGAGGATCAGGTCCAGCGCAGCGCGGTTCGACTCGAGGTTCGGCGCGAAGCCGCCCTCGTCGCCGAGACCGGTCGACAGGCCCTTGCTCTTCAGCACGGACTTGAGGGAGTGGTAGACCTCGGCGCCGGTGCGCAGGGCCTCGCGGAAGGTCGGCGCGCCGATCGGGGCGACCATGAACTCCTGGATGTCGACGTTGGAGTCGGCGTGCGACCCCCCGTTGAGGATGTTCATCATCGGGACGGGCAGCACGTGGGCGTTCGGGCCGCCGACGTAGCGGAACAGCGGCAGGTCGGCCGAGTCGGCCGCGGCCTTCGCGACGGCGAGCGAGACGCCGAGGATCGCGTTGGCGCCGAGCTTGCCCTTGTTCGGGGTGCCGTCGAGCTCGATGAGGGCCTGGTCGACCAGGCGCTGCTCGGTGGCCTCGAAGCCGATGAGCTCCGGGGCGATCTCGTCGATGACCGCGTTGACCGCGTCCTCGACGCCCTTGCCCAGGTAGCGCGACTTGTCGCCGTCACGGCGCTCGACGGCCTCGAAGGCCCCGGTCGAGGCACCCGAGGGCACACCGGCCCGGGCGATGGTGCCGTCGTCGAGCGCGACCTCGACCTCGACAGTGGGGTTGCCGCGCGAGTCGAGGATCTCGCGGGCGCCGACGGCCTCGATGCTGGCCATGGTGCTCCTTCGTCAAACGGGTCGGTTTGCGACCTCAGCCTAGTGCGCGCCGTCCGGTGCGTCGGTGGGACCTTCGGCAACCGGACGGTGAACGCCTGTCAGAGCGCGGCGACGATGCGCTCGACCTGGTCCTTCGCGTCGCCGAACAGCATCGCCGTGTTCTCCCGGAAGAACAGCGGGTTCTGCACGCCCGCGTAGCCGGTGGCCATCGACCGCTTGAACACGACCACCTGCTTCGCCTTCCACACCTCGAGGACGGGCATGCCGGCGATCGGCGAGCCCGGGTCCTCCAGGGCGGCGGGGTTCACGGTGTCGTTGGCGCCGATGACGAGCACGACGTCGGTCGAGGCCAGGTCGTCGTTGATCTCGTCCATCTCGAGGACGATGTCGTACGGCACCTTGGCCTCGGCGAGCAGCACGTTCATGTGCCCGGGCAGCCGGCCCGCGACGGGGTGCACGCCGAACCGGACCTCGACGCCCGCGGCGCGGAGCCGGGCCACCAGGTCGGCGACCGGGTACTGCGCCTTGGCGACCGCCATGCCGTAGCCCGGGGTGATGACGACGCTGGACGCGGACTTGAGCAGCTCGGCGACCTCCGCGGCCTGGATCTCGCGATGGTCCCCGACCTCGGCCGACCCCGAGGAGACGACGGTCCCGCCCTCGGTGCCGAAGCCGCCGAGGATCACGCTGACGAACGACCGGTTCATCGCGCGGCACATGATGTACGACAGGATCGCGCCGGAGGAGCCGACGAGGGCGCCGGTGACGATCAGCAGGTCGTTGTCCAGCATGAAGCCCGCGGCGGCCGCGGCCCACCCGGAGTACGAGTTGAGCATCGACACGACGACCGGCATGTCGCCGCCGCCGATCGCGGCCACGAGGTGCCAGCCGAGCGCGAGCGCGACGACGGTCATGAGCAGCAGCGGCACCAGCGACGGCGACGTCAGGAACCAGCCCAGCGCCCCGGCGGATGCCACGAGGGCACCGAGGTTCAGCCAGTTTCGGCCCGGCAGCGTCAGCGGCGCGGACGACATCTTCGCCGACAGCTTGAGGTAGGCGACGATCGAGCCGGTGAACGTCACGGCGCCGATGAGCACGCCGAGGAACACCTCGACGAGGTGCACCGCGTCGGCGTGCGTCTCGGTCAGGTAGGAGTTGACACCGACCAGGACGGCCGCGGCGCCGACGAACGAATGCAGCATCGCGATCATCTCGGGCATCTGCGTCATCTCGACGGAGCGGGCTCGCCAGGTGCCGACGGCGATGCCGATGATCAGCACCAGCGCGATGAGCAGCAGGGTGACGAGCGGGCTGCGCTCGGAGACGTCGACGCTGAGCAGGACGGTGGCGACCAGCGCGAGGGCCATGCCGACCATGCCGAGCAGGTTGCCGCGGCGGGCGGTCTCCTGCTTCGACAGCCCGGCGAGGCTGAGGACGAACAGGACGGCGGCGACGAGGTACACGCCCTGGGCTGCGGAGGTGAGCATCTCAGGCCTCCTCCTTCCGGAACATCCCGATCATCCGGTAGGCCACCAGGAAGCCACCGAAGATGTTGATGGCGGCGACCGCCGCCGCGGCGAACGCGAGCGCGGAGACGACCCAGCTGTCGCTGCCGATCTGCAGCAGCGCGCCGACCAGGATGATCCCGGAGATGGCGTTGGTCTGGGCCATCAGCGGCGTGTGCAGCGAGTGGCTGACGTTCGAGATGACGTAGTAGCCGACGAACACCGCGAGCACGAACACCGTGAAGTGCCCCGCGAACGCGGCCGGCGAGAACGTGATCGCCAGCGCGAGCAGCACGGCGCCGAGGGCCAGGCCGGTCATCTGGCGCTGCCCGCGGCGGCGCGCGGCCTCCCGGGCGAGCCGGGCCTGCTCGGCGGGGTCGACCGGCGTCACGGCCGGGGCGGGTTCCGCGGCCGGCGCCGCCGAGACCTGCACGGGCGGCGGCGGCCACAGCACCTCCCCCGCCCGCGTGACGGCCATGCCGCGCTGCACCGGGTCGTCGAGGTCGAGGACCAGCGCCCCGTCCTTGCCCGGGGTGAGCAGCGTGAGCAGGTTGACGACGTTGGTGCCGAACAGCTGCGACGTGTGCCGCGCCATCCGGCTGGTGAGGTCCGTGTAGCCGAGGATCGTCACGCCGTTCGCGGTGACGACCTTCTCCCCCGGCACGGTGAGCTCGCAGTTGCCGCCGCCCGACGCGGCCAGGTCGACGATCACGGACCCGGGGCGCATCGCGGCGACCATCTCCGCGCTGATCGTGCGCGGCGCGGTGCCGCGGACCAGGGCCGTGGTGATGACGATGTCGGCCTGGGCCGTCTCCGCGGCGTACATCTCGGCGGTCAGCCGCTCCTGCTCGGCGGTGAGCTCGCGGGCGTAGCCGTCGGCGCTCACCTCCTGCTGGGCCGCGGCGGCCTGCACGAAGGACGCGCCCATCGACTCGATCTGCTCGCCGACCTCGGGCCGGACGTCGTAGGCGCGGACCTGCGCGCCGAGGCTGCCGGCCGCGCCGATGGCCGCGAGCCCGGCGACGCCCGCGCCGATGACGAACACGGTGGCGGGCGGGGTCTTGCCGGCGGCCGTCACCTGGCCGGTGAACATGCCGCCGAACTCCTCGGCGGCCTCGATGACCGCGCGGTAGCCGGCGACGTTCGACATCGTGCTGAGCACGTCGAGCGCCTGGGCGCGGGACACGCGCGGCACGGCGTCGAGGGCCAGCGCCGTGACGCCGCGGGCGGCCAGCGCCGCGACCCGCTCGGGGTGCGCCGCGGGCGCGAGCATCGACACCAGCGTGGCGCCGGGGGTCAGGGCGGCGACCTGCGCGTCGGCCGGGGCGTTCACCGTGGTCACCACGTCGCTCGCCCAGACCTCGGCCGCGTCGCCGAGGGCCGCGCCGGCCTCCGCGTACGCGACGTCGGGGAAGCTCGCGGCCTCGCCCGCGCCGTGCTCGACGACCACCTCGTAGCCCAGCTTCGCCAGCCGGCCCACGGTGGCGGGCGTGGCGGCCACGAGCCGCTCGCCCGGCCGGGCCTCCTTCGGGACGCCGATCCGCATCGACCCCTCCTCGTCCGGTGTCGCGGTGCGCCCGCCCTCGCCGGGCGTGGGGCACCGGGCCGCGGGTGCACCGCCAGCCTCGCCCATCCTGGTGCCCGGGGCCCGCCGGCGTCCCGGACCTTCGACCCGGCGCGCCCGATCCGGCCCGTCAGCCCTGCTCGGCCGCCCGCAGGTCCCGCTCCCACGCGGCCGTCGCGCGGCGGAGCTCGCCCTCCGCGTCGAGGCCGGCCGCGCGGGCCTCCTGCACCAGGGCGAGCAGCCGCGCGCCGAGGTCGCCGGACGTACCGGGGCCGCCGGGGGTCGGTGCCGGCGCGACCGCGGCGAGCCCGGACCGCTCGGCGCGCGACGCCACCTTCTGCGCCCGGGCCAGCGCGCCCATCGCGAGCGGCACGCCGTCGAGCACGGACTCGCGCTGCTTCTCCTCGCGCTTGATCGCGTCCCACTGCCGGTTCACGCCGTCGGCGTCCGCGACCTCGGCGGTGCCGAACACGTGCGGGTGCCGCCGCACGAGCTTGGCGACCAGGTCGGCCGCGACGTCGTCGACGTCGAACGGCCCGGCCGGGTCCTCCTGGGCGATCCGGGCGTGGAACACCACCTGCAGCAGCAGGTCCCCGAGCTCCTCGCGCAGGTGCGCGCGGTCCCCGCCCTCGACGGCCTCCGCGACCTCGTACGCCTCCTCGAGCACGTACGGCACCAGGGAGGCGTGCGTCTGCTCGGCGTCCCACGGGCAGCCGCCCGGGGAGCGCAGCCGGTCCATCACCGCGACGAGCCGGCGCAGCGGGTCCGCGACGGCGGTGGGGTCCGCCGCGGCCTCGGCGCGGGCGTCGGTCACGGGGCCGGGGTCGGCGCGGCCCCGTCGGCGGACACGATCCACGGGTACGCGGTCGTGCCGACGGTGCCGAGGTCGTCCGCGGTGCCGAACCGGGGGTTCACGGTGAAGTCGAGGGCCCCGAGGTCCTCCTGCAGCGACGCGAGCAGCGTGTCGGCGTCGCTCGCGCCCTGCAGCCCCTGGATCTCCAGCAGGTACCGCATGACCGCGACCGAGGCCGGCGAGAAGTCCTGGGCCGGGGCGCCCGCGGCCTCGACCTGCTGGTCGAGCGCGTCGGCGGCCTGCTCGTCGGACACCGCGACGCCCGCGTCGGACGCCGCGGCGGCGACCGTCGGCTCCTGGATGAGCACGCCGAGGATCGCGGACGCCGAGACGCCCTGCAGCACGGGGCCGAGCTCCTGGGTCGCGGTCTCGACCTCGGACGTCGGGATCGACCGGCCGTCGACCACGGCCGCAGCGCCGGGGCGACCGCCGCCGCACGCCGCGAGCACGCCCGCCACCGCCAGCACCCCGACGGCGGACACCGTCCGCCGGACCGTCTTCCGCGTCACCGCACACCTGGCCTCTCGTCGCTCTCCGTCGCCCGACCGGGCCCATCGTAGGGGCCGGTCCTGGGCTCGGGGCCAGGACCGGCCCGGACGCGCTGCCGACGCGAGGCGGCGGGCGGGAGCGTCGGCCGGCTCAGCGCGCCGCCGTGCCCACCCCCGCCGCCGCGGACACGTCGCCGAGCACGACCGCGTCGATCAGCTGCCGCGCCCAGGACATGACCGCCTCGCCGTGCAGCGGCTTGCCGCCGATCCGCGCGGTCATCGGGAACGGCACCAGGACGGTGCGCAGCGCGGGCTTCAGCACCGAGCCGGGGTACAGCCGCTTGAGCCGCAGCTGCGCCGACTCGGGCAGGTCGACCGGCGCGAACCGCACGAACTTGCCCTGCGCGGTGACGTCGGTGAGGCCGGCGGTGCGCGCGTGCAGCCGGAACCGGGCGACCGCGAACAGGTTGGTCACGGGCTCCGGGATCGGGCCGTACCGGTCGACCAGCTCCGCCGAGATCTCCTCGAGCGCCGCCTCGTCCCCCGCCGCCGCGAGCTTGCGGTACGCCTCCAGGCGCAGCCGCTCGTGCGCGATGTAGTCGTGCGGGATGTGCGCGTCGACGGGCAGCTCGACCGTGACGTCGGGCAGCTCCTCGGGCTGGTCGCCGCGGTAGGACGCGACGGCCTCGCCGACCATCCGGATGTAGAGGTCGAAGCCGACGCCCTCGATGTGCCCGGACTGCTCGCCGCCGAGCATGTTGCCCGCGCCGCGGATCTCCAGGTCCTTCATCGCGACGGCCATGCCCGCCCCGAGGTCGGTGTTCGCGGCGATCGTCTGCAGCCGGTCGTGCGCGGTCTCGGTGAGCGGCTTCTCCGGCGGGTACAGGAAGTACGCGTACGCCCGCTCCCGCCCGCGGCCGACGCGCCCGCGCAGCTGGTGCAGCTGGGACAGGCCGAGCCGGTCGGCGCGCTCCAGGATCAGCGTGTTGGCGTTGGAGATGTCGAGGCCGGTCTCGACGATCGTCGTGCACACCAGGACGTCGAACCGCTTCTCCCAGAAGTCGACGATCACCTGCTCCAGCTGGTGCTCGTTCATCTTGCCGTGGGCGACCGCGATCCGGGC
Source organism: Cellulomonas sp. GbtcB1 (assembly GCF_019091725.1). Classification (NCBI taxonomy): domain Bacteria; kingdom Bacillati; phylum Actinomycetota; class Actinomycetes; order Micrococcales; family Cellulomonadaceae; genus Cellulomonas; species Cellulomonas sp. GbtcB1. Next base: position 7,177 of record NZ_JAGXJG010000083.1, read on the forward strand.
CTCCGGCACCAGCTCGTTGAGCCGGGCCGCGGTGCGCTCGATCGACTCGACCTTGTTGTGCACGTAGAACACCTGGCCCTCGCGCAGCAGCTCCCGGCGGATGGCGGCGGAGATCTGCTTCTCCTCCCAGGCGCCGACGAAGGTCAGCACCGGGTGCCGCTCCTCCGGCGGGGTCGCCAGGGTCGACATCTCGCGGATGCCGGTCACCGCCATCTCGAGCGTGCGCGGGATCGGGGTCGCCGACATCGCGAGCACGTCGACGTTGGTGCGCAGCGCCTTGAGCGTCTCCTTGTGCTCGACGCCGAACCGCTGCTCCTCGTCGATGATGACCAGGCCCAGGTCCTTGAACCGCACCTCGCCGGTGATGAGCCGGTGCGTGCCGATGACGACGTCGATGCTGCCGTCGCGCAGGCCGTCGACGACCGCCTCCGACTCCGCCTTGGTCTGGAACCGCGACAGCGCCTTCACGGTGACCGGGAACCCGGCGTACCGCTCGGCGAACGTGTCGAGGTGCTGCTGCACGAGCAGCGTGGTCGGCACGAGCACGGCGACCTGCTTGCCGTCCTGCACCGCCTTGAACGCCGCGCGCACCGCGATCTCGGTCTTGCCGTAGCCGACGTCGCCGCAGATGAGCCGGTCCATGGGGACCGACTTCTCCATGTCGGCCTTGACCTCGTCGATGGTGGCGAGCTGGTCCGGGGTCTCGACGTACGCGAACGCGTCCTCGAGCTCGCGCTGCCACGGGGTGTCCGGGCTGAACGCGTGCCCGGCCGTCGCCTGGCGCGCCGAGTACAGCCGGATGAGCTCGCCGGCGATCTCCTTGACCGCCTTGCGGGCGCGGCCCTTGGTCTTGGCCCAGTCGGAGCCGCCCATCTTGTTGAGGCTCGGCGCCTCGCCCCCGACGTACTTGGTCACCTGGTCGAGCTGGTCGGTCGGCACGAACAGCCGGTCGCCCGGCTGGCCGCGCTTCGACGACGCGTACTCGACCACCATGTACTCGCGGGTGGCCGCGGCCGCGCCGGTGCCGATCGTGCGGGACACCAGCTCGACGAACCGGCCGACGCCGTGCTGCTCGTGCACGACGAAGTCGCCGGGCCGCAGCTGCAGCGGGTCGACGACGTTGCGGCGGCGGCTCGGCATCTTGCGCATGTCGCGGGTGGACGAGCCGGGTCGCCCCGTGAGGTCGGACTCGGAGAACACCGCGAGCCGCAGGTCCTCGGACACGAAGCCCGGGCCGACCTGCGCGGGCATGACGAGGACGACGCCGCCCTCGAGGTCGCCCTCGAGCGCCGGGACCAGCCGGGCGGGCACGTCGGCGGCGCGCAGCTGCTCGGCCATGCGCTGCGCGGGGCCGTGGCCCTCGGTCGCGAGCAGCAGCCGCCAGCCGTCCTGCTGCAGCCGGCGGACGTCGGCCACGGCGCGGTCGACCTCGCCGCGGTACCGCTCGACGTCCCGGGCGGCGACCACGACGGTCTCCACGCCGTCGTCGGCGCTGCGGAGCGCGTCCGGGTCGGCGGTGCCCTCGGCGGCGTCCGCGTCGAGCGTGAAGGGGCTCAGCGTCCACCAGCCCAGGCCGCGCACGGCGGCGAGCGCCCGCACCTCGGCGAACGACGCGAACGAGGCGGCGGACAGGTCGAGCGGGGTCGCGGCGCCGGCCGCGGCGGACGTCCACGCGGCCTGCAGGAACTCCTCGGTGGTGGCGACGAGGTCGTGCGCGCGACGACGGACCCGCTCGGGGTCGGCCAGCACGAGCAGTGCGTCGTCCGGCACCAGGTCGAGCACGGGGACCATCTCGCCGACGAGCGCCGGGGCCAGCGACTCCATGCCCTCGACGGCGATGCCCTGCGCGAGCTTGTCGAGCATGTCGACCGCCCCGGGCAGCCGCTCCACCAGGGACGCGGCGCGCTCGCGCACCTCGTCGGTCAGCAGGATCTCCCGGCACGGCGGCGCCCACAGGCCGTGGCCCGCGACCTCGAGGCTGCGCTGGTCGGCGACGGAGAACCAGCGGATCTCCTCGACGTCCTCGCCCCAGAACTCGATGCGCAGCGGGTGGTCCTCGGTCGGCGGGAACACGTCGAGGATGCCGCCGCGCACGGCGAACTCCCCGCGGCGCTCGACCATGTCGACCCGGCTGTACGCGGCGGCCACCAGGCGCTCGGCGACCTCGGACAGGTCGGCCCGCTCCCCGACGTTCAGCGACACCGGCACGAGCTCGCCCAGCCCGGCGACGACCGGCTGCAGCAGCGCGCGCACCGGCATGACGAGGACGCGGATCGGGCCGGTGTGGCCGGGCTCCGGGTCGGGGTGCGCCAGGCGGCGGAACACGGCGAGCCGGCGCGCGACGGTGTCGCTGCGGGGCGACAGGCGCTCGTGCGGCAGCGTCTCCCAGGACGGCAGGACCGCGACGTCGTCGTCGGGCAGGTAGCAGCGCAGCGCGGCGGCGGCCTCGTCGGCGTCGCGGCCGGTGGCGGTGACGACGACGAGGGGGCGGCCGGGGCGCGCGGCGCCGGGGGCGGCCTCGGCGCGGGCGCCCGCGAGGGCGGCCAGCAGCGGCGGGCGGATGCCGGCGGGCCCGACGACGTCGACCTCGCCGCGGGACGGGACGAGGGAGACGGCGCGCGCGACGGCGGGGTCGGTGAGGAGGACGGGCAGCAGTCCGGCGACGTTCATGGGTTCCTTCCGGGGGTGCCGGCGGCAGGGCGCGGTCAGCACGAGAACCCCGGATCCGCAGGACCCGGGGTGCAGTCACCACTCTACGAGCGACCACCGACACACTCACCCTGACGGCGGCACCCCTCTTGACACGTTCTGCACCCTTTGTCCTAATTTGCACTTCAACTAGAGGCCTGACGCGGGGCTCCCGCGCAGCCGCGACCAGCCCCGGCCGACGACTGCCACCCCGGGAGGGCGACATGGGTACCGCGCACGGCGGCGACCGCCTCCCCGTCCTCTGGAGCCTCAACGGCCTGCGGGCGGCCGGCGCGCTGCTCGTGATGCTCTACCACGTGAACTCCTGGAACCTGCAGGTCATCCGGGGCTCCAGCGCGTTCTACACCGGCGTCGGGCTGTTCTTCGTGCTCTCCGGCTTCGTGCTCACCTGGACCGCGCAGCCCGGCACGACCCTCGGGGCGTTCTACACCCGCCGGCTCGCGCGGATCCTGCCGAACCACCTCACGGCGTTCGCGATCGGGCTCGCGGTGACGGTGCTCGTGGTGAGTACCACGGTCGACCCGGTCACCGTGCTGTCGGGGATGTTCCTCGTGCAGGCGTGGTCGCCGGACGGCCAGGTGGTGTTCGCCGTGAACGGCGTCGCCTGGTCGCTGTCCTGCGAGATCGCGTTCTACGCCGCCTTCCCGGCGCTGCTGTGGGCGCTGCGCCGGATGCAGCCGCGCACGCGGGTCCTCGTCGCCGGGGCCTCGCTCGCCGCGCCGGTCGCCGTCGCGCTGGTCTGGCCGTCGCTCATCCCGCTGCTGTTCCACCTGCCGCCGGCCCGGCTCCCGGAGTTCCTGCTCGGCATGGTCACGGCGCTGGCGGTGCGCGAGGGCTGGCGGCCCCGGGTCCCGGCCTGGGCGCTGCTCGCCGTGCTCGCCGCGTGCGTGCTCGGCGCCGCCGCCGTCGACGTGCACCCCACGGTGCTCACCGCGGTGCTGGCCGCGATCTTCGCGCCGCTCGCCGCGGGCTGCGCGTGGGGCGACATCGACGGGGACAACCGCTGGGCGCTGCACCCGGCGGTGAAGCTGGGCGGGGCGCTGTCGTTCTCGTTCTACCTGCTGCACGAGCTGGTCATCAAGGTCGTCGTGGCGACGCCCGTGCGCGGGCCCGCCGCGATCGGGATCGTGCTGGTGGTCTCGGCGGGCCTCGCGTTCCTGCTGTGGCGCGGCGTCGAGCTGCCGGCCCGCGCCCGGATCCTCGCGGCGCTCCCCGCGCCCGCGCCGCGGCTCGGGGCGGCCCCGCCGCCGCACGCACCCGGCGGACGTCGGGCGCGGCACAGCCGGCCGCGCGAGGTGGCGTGGTCGTTCCCGCTCGCGCCGGGGGGCGGGACCGCCGCCGCCGCGGTGGGGGGCGCCCCCGGGGCGGCGGGCGCGCCGCCCGC
>NZ_JAGXJG010000084.1:0-9875 GCF_019091725.1 Cellulomonas sp. GbtcB1
GTCGCGCGGCGCGGCCCGCCCGGGGTGCTCTGCCCCCGCGTGGCCTGAGCCCCCGCACGCGCTGCGCGGCGGGGTCACGGGTCGCGCCGTCCCCGCGCGCCCCGCCGCCGCCCCGTGCGGCGGCCCGGCGGCGCGCGCCATGCCGTCCCCAGGAGAACCACCGTGTCCGCATCCCCCCGCGCCCTCGTGCGCCTCGCCGCCGGCCCCGCGCTGGCCGCCGCCCTCGTCCTCGGCTCCGCCGCCGCCGCGTCCGCGCACGTCCGCGTCATCCCCGAGACCACCGCCGCCGGCGGCTGGACCGTCCTCACCTTCCGGGTCCCCAACGAGTCGCCCACGTCCGCGACGACCCGGGTGACCGTCGACCTGCCGACGGACACGCCCCTGACGTCGGTCTCGACGCAGCCCGTGCCCGGGTGGACCGCCACCGTCGAGCGCGGCGCCCTGCCCGAGCCGGTCGAGGTCGACGGCGCCACGCTCACCCAGGCGCCGCTGCGCGTCACCTGGACCGCCGACGGCGCCGGCATCGGGGACGGCGAGTTCCAGCAGTTCGCGATCTCCGTCGGCCCGCTGCCCGCGGCCGGCACCGAGCTCGTCCTGCCCGCGCACCAGGAGTACGCCGACGGCGAGGTCGTCGACTGGGACCAGGTCGCCGAGGGCGACGAGGAGCCGGACAGCCCGGCGCCGACCTTCACCACGACCGAGGCGGCCGCCGACGGCCACGGGCACGGCGCGGCGGGCGCGTCGGGCGCCGGGGCCGAGGACGCCGGGGCGGGCGACGACGCCGGGGCGGGGGGTGCCGGATCCGACTCGTCGGCGGACGACACCGGGGCGCTGCCCGTGGTGCTCGGCGGGCTCGGTCTCGCGGCCGGCGTCGGTGCTCTCGTCGTCGCCGTGCTGGCGTGGCGGCGGGCCGGGGCGCGCTGAGTCGCGTCCCCCCTACGGGCGACGCCCCCGCGACCGGCTCGGTCGCGGGGGCGTCGTGCTGCGCGGGGGATGTACCGCGGGGGGTGTCAGCCCTCGACCGGGCGCTCGACCAGGTACGACCGGCCGTCCGCTCCGACCACCCGGACGAACTCGGTCCGCAGCGCCTGGTCGCGCTCGCGGTCGGCGTCGGCCACCTCGCGGTCGGGGGCCAGGGGGTCGCCGACCTGGGCCGGCCCGAACACGCTGAGCAGCGCCGCCTCGCGCCTGTCGTTCGCCCTGCCGATCTTGCCCATGCCCGCCGCCTCGTCCCGTCCGATGCTGAGTGCCCTCATCATATGCGCACGAATGATCCGCGCTAGCATCGGGGGTGTGACCCGACCTGCCCCGACCGCCGTCCCTGCTCCTGGGGCGGCTGCGTCGGACCCGGCTGCGTCCGGGGCGGCTGCGTTTGAGGCGGCTGCGTCCGTCGCCGACCCCGCCGCCGCCGACCCCGCCGCCGGTGACCCGCTCGCCGTCGAGGCGCAGGTGTGCCTCGCGATGTCCGCCGCCGCCCGCGCCCTCGTGGCGTTCTACCGGCCGCTGCTCGAGCCGCTCGGGCTGACGCACCCGCAGTACCTCGCGATGCTCGCGCTCTGGCAGCACGGCGACCTCACGCTCAAGGCGCTCGCGGCGCTGCTGCACCTGGAGCCGGCCACCACGTCGCCGCTGGTCCGCCGGCTCGAGGCGCTCGGGCTGGTCGAGCGGGCGCGCGACGGCGCGGACGAGCGGGCCCTCGCGATCCGCCTGACGGACGACGGGCGCACCCTGCGGGAGCGGGCCGTCGGCATCCCGGCCGCGATGGTCGACGGGCTGCGGCTCGACCTCGGCCAGGTGGCCCAGGTGCGCGAGGCGGCGCAGCTCCTGCTCGCCGCGTGCGAGGACGCCGAGGCGCGCCGGGGCTGACGCCGCGCCCGGCGCCGCGCCCGGCGCCGGGCGGACGGGGCCCGGGTCAGCGCCCGAGCGCGTGCTCCACCGTCGTGCACGGGTCGCCGGTCTCGCGGTACCCGCAGGCCGCGCGGCGCAGGAGCTGCCCGACCGCGGCGCGGTCCGCGGGGTCGAGCGCGCCGAACACCGCGTCCTCCGCGACGGCCATCCGGTGCTCCAGCTCCGCGAGCAGCGCCTCGGCGTCCGCCGTGGGGTGCACCCGGCGCTGCCGGCGGTCGACCTCGGCCACCCGGCGCTCCACCAGGCCGGCGCGCTCCAGGTCGTCGATCAGGTACGTCATCACCGTGCGGTCGATGCCGAGGCTCGCCGCCAGGGCGGCCTGGCTCGGGTGCGCCCCGCGCACCACCTCGCGCAGCACCAGGAACCCGCGGAACCCGTGGGGCACCGCCTCGACCGCCGACGTCATCGCGTGCTCGTAGGCGCGGAGCAGCACGCCGAGCGACCACCCGAGATCGGAGGCGGGGTGCGTCGTCTGCTCGCCGGTCGCCGTCATGCGGGGAATCGTACGCCCGGGCCCGTGGTTGAGCGAATCATCTGTTGGACATACGATCGTGCTGGCCGACGGGTGCGTCGGCGGATCGAGACGAGGCGGACATGACGGACTACGGCCACGACCTGCTGTTCGGGTCGTTCATCACGCCGAGCAACGCGGCGCCCGAGCGCGTCGTCGGGCTCGCGCAGCTCTCCGAGCAGGCGGGGCTCGACCTCGCCACCTTCCAGGACCACCCGTACCAGCCGTCCTTCCTCGACACCTGGACCCTGCTGTCCTACGTCGCGGCGCGCACCGAGCGGATCACCCTCGCGCCGAACGTCGCGAACCTCCCGCTGCGGCCGCCCGCCGTGCTCGCCCGCTCCGTCGCCAGCCTGGACCTGCTGTCCGGCGGCCGCGTCGAGCTCGGGCTCGGCTCCGGCGCCTTCTGGGACGCCATCGAGGCCATGGGCGGGCGGCGGCTCACCCCGGGGCAGGGGGTCGACGCGCTGCGCGAGGCCATCACGGTCATCCGCACCCTCTGGGACACGAGCGAGCGCGCCCGCGTGGACCTGCCGGGCGACTACTGGCCGCTCGCCGGCGCCAAGCGCGGCCCCGCGCCGGCCCACCCGGTCGGCATCTGGGTCGGCGCCTACAAGCCGCGGATGCTCCGGCTCACCGGGGAGCACGCGGACGGCTGGCTCCCGTCCCTCGGCTACCTCCGCAGCCTGAAGGACCTCGACGACGCGAACGCGCGCATCGACGTCGCCGCGCACGCCGCGGGCCGCGACCCGCGGGCCGTGCGCCGGCTGCTCAACGTCGGCGGGCAGCTCACCGCGCGACGCAGCACCGACCTGCTGTCCGGGCCGCCCGAGCAGTGGGTCGAGCAGCTCGCCGTGCTCGCCCTCGAGCACGGGATGAGCGCCTTCATCGCCACCGGCGACGACCCGACGCTGCTCTCCGTCCTCGGCCAGGAGATCGCGCCGGCCGTGCGTGAGCTGGTCGCCGCGGAGCGCGGCGGTTCCGCCGGAGTGGCCCCCACGGCCGTCGGGGCGGGGGAGCAGGCGTGAGCGGCGTCGACCTCGGGCACCCGCTGCAGCTCGGCGTCGAGCTCGTCCCGTCCGCGGCCGACCCCGGTGCGCCGGGACGGCTCGCACGGCGCGCGGAGGAGCTGGGGCTGGACCTGGTGGTCGTGGCGGACGGCGCGGGTGCCGGGAGCGGTGCGAGCGTCGGGAGTGACGCGAGCATCGGGAGCGGTGCGCGTGCCGGGGACGGTGCGGGAGCGCGGGAGGGCGCGGGCGCGCCGGACGGTGACGCGCTCGACGCGTGGACCGTGCTCGCGTCCGTCGCGGGCGCCACCGAGCGCGTCGACGTGGCGACCCGCGGCCTGCGGCTCGACGACCGGCCCCCGGCGGTGCTCGCGCGCGCCGTGGCGAGCCTGGACCACCTGGCGGGCGGGCGCGTCACGCCCGGGCTCGCACCCGGCTCGGACGGTGCGGACGCCGACGACGCGCTCGACGCGCTCGCCGAGGGCGTCGACGTCCTGCGGGGCATGTGGGCCGCCGCCGAGCCGGGGTCGCTCGTGCACGAGGGACGGCACCAGCGGGTCGCCGGCGCGCAGCGCGGTCCGGCGCCCGCGCACAACCTGGCCCTCTGGCTGGGTGCCGTGCCGGGTGCCGCCGACGCCGGGGCGCGGACGCTGGCCGCGCGCGTCGCCGACGGCTGGTGGCTGCCGGTGCCGGCGGGTGCCGCGGCGCAGCTCGACGTCGTGCTCGGCGAGCAGGCCGCCCTGGACGCGGCGCTCGCGGCGGCGGGCCGGGACCCGCGCGAGGTCCGGCGCGGCCTCGTGCTCGACGCAGGGGCGCTCGGCCTCGGGTCCGGTGCGGACGGGTCTGCGCCGGACGCGGGCGTGCCGGGCGCGGGTGTGCCGGATGTCGACGTGGCGGACGCCCTGGCCGCCCTCGTTCTCGAGGCGGGTGTGGGAACGCTCGTCCTCGGGGTCGCCGACGAGGCCGCGCTCGAGGCGTTCGCCGCGGTCGCCGCCACGGTGCGCGACCGAGTCGCCGCCGCCCGCGCGTCCCGCGGCACCCGGGTCGGCACGCTCCGGAGCGCCGCCGTGCGCGCCGCCCGGGCACCAAGCATCGACTACGACGCGATCCCCGCCGCCCTCGCCGGCGCCGCCGTCGAGCCCGGTGACGCCGGGTACGCGGCCGTCCGGTCCACCTACATGCGCGGTGGCCGGCCCGGGCTCGTGCTGCGGCCGGGCGGGACCGCCGAGGTGGTCGAGGCCCTGGCCTACGCCCGCGCCCAGGACGTCCCCCTCGCGATCCGCAGCGGCGGGCACGGCATCAGCGGGCGGTCGACCAACGAGGGCGGCATCGTGCTGGACCTGTCGCGGATGAACGCGATCGAGGTCCTCGACGTCGCCACCCGGCGGGTCCGCATCCAGCCCGGTGCGCGCTGGGGCGAGGTCGCCGCGGCGCTGCACCCGTACGGCTGGGCCCTCACCTCCGGCGACTACGGCGGCGTCGGCGTCGGCGGCCTCGCCACCGCGGGCGGCATCGGCTTCCTGGTGCGCGAGCACGGCCTGACGCTCGACCACCTGCGCGCCGCCGAGGTCGTCCTCGCCGACGGCTCCGTCGTCCGGGCGAGCGCCGACGAGAACCCCGACCTGTTCTGGGGCGTCCGCGGCGCCGGGGCGAATCTCGGCGTCGTCACGTCCTTCGAGTTCGAGGTCGACGAGGTCGGGGACGTGGGCTTCGCCCAGCTCGTCTTCGACGCCTCCGACACGGAGCAGTTCCTCGTCGACTACGGCGCCACGCTGGAGGCCGCCCCGCGCGACACCACGGCGTTCCTCATCATGGGGCCGCCCCGCGGCGGGATCGTCGCCGCGCAGGTCATGGCGATGGTCGACTCCGACGACCCGGAGACGATCATCGAGCGGCTGAACCCGTTCGCCAGGATCGCGCCGCTGCTCCAGCAGCAGGTGCAGGTCGTGCCGTACCCGGCCGTCGTCTCCGTCCCGCAGCGGCACACGTCCGACGGCGAGCCGGTCACGCGGTCCGGCATGGCCGAGCACCTCACCCCGGAGCTCGCTGCCGACGCCGCCCGGCTCGTCCGCAGCGGAGCCACGCCGTTCTTCCAGATCCGGGCCGCCGGGGGAGCCGTGCACGACGTGCCCGCCGACGCCACCGCCTACGCCCACCGGTCGGCGAACTTCAGCATCGTCGCCATGGGCAGCAGCCGGCGGCGGATCGACGCGATCTGGGACGCGATGGCGCACCACTTCGACGGCACGTACCTGTCCTTCGAGACCGACCCCCGGCCCGAGCGGCTCGCGGACGTCTACCCGGGGGCCACCCTCGAGCGGCTGCGCGAGCTCAAGCGGCGGTACGACCCCGAGGACGTCTTCCGGCACAACTTCTCGGTCGCGGAGCCGCCCGCCGTCGTGCTCTGAGGGCCGCTCGCGGCCGCGGCTCTCGGGGTACGACCCCGAGGGCGACCGGGGGTCGGCCTCCCCCGCGAGGAGGAGGCCGTGCACCCCGAGGGGGACCCCGTACGCCCGACGTCGGACCCGAAGATACGGCGCAGGGCCGATCCGCCGGGCGGGGTCGGCTTGCCAGGATGGACCCGTCAGCACGTCGAGGGCCGGAACGAGGAGCAACGTCATGTCGCCGCAGGTGTGGATCGTCGTCGCGGGCCTCGTGGCCGTGATCGTCGTCGTCGGCCTGGGCGACCTGGTCACCCGCGCCCGGGACGCACGCCAGCGCGTGCGCCGCTGACCCGCCGCGGGGGGATGCCGGGAGGAGGGCCCGGCACCGCCCGCGAGGCCGTGGCTCGCGCCACGCAGGACGACGCCCGCACCCCCGGGGGGAGGTGCGGGCGTCGTCGCGTGCTGGCTACTTGCCGATCTTGTCGTCGGCCTTCTTCTCGAGGTCGTCGATCTGCTCGGCGTTCCCGCCGCCCGACTTCTTCGCGGCGGTGTCCCCGGCCTTCTCGATGCCGGCGTCGCTCGCCTTCTCGGTGATGTCGTCCAGGCCCATGACGCGGTCCTCTCGTCGCTCGGGTGCTGCCGGCGGGTCGCGGGGCGGCCCGCCTCCGCCAGTCTCGGACGGGGCGCTCCGGGGCGCGACCGGGGGCGGGCGGGGCGGGCCGGTGGTCGGTCGGCCGAGCGGCCCGCGGCTGACCGCTCGGTGCGGTGGCGGCGTGCTCGGGCGCGGTCGTCGTGCGGGCGCCGAGTCGTCCACAGGCGCGGTGGCCGTGCGTCGTCCCCAGGACGGGGATCGGCCGCCGGGGTCGTGTCGGTGGCCGTCGGTAGTGTCGTTCCATGTCATCTGACCTGCAGGAACACCCCGACGGCGACCCGGTCGCCGCCGGGGTGCTGCCGGTCTACGGGCCCGACGGGACCTGCCTGACGGACTTCGGCCCGGACCCGGTCGTGGCGGCCGGTGGGGCGCCGCGCACGGGTGAGCAGCGGCAGGTCGAGGCGATCCGGTCCTGCGAGCCGGGGCCGGTGCTGGAGGCGTGGTTGCGGGGTCTGGACCTGGACGTGCTGTCTTCGAAGGTCCTGGTCGAGGTGATCGCCGCCCGCACGCGCATGGAGTCCTACCAGCACGCCGCGACGCTCGACGCCATCGCCGTGCTCGCCGCGCGCGAGGAGATGAGCCCGGACTGGTCCCCGCTGGCCGGTGCCCCGCCGACGCAGACCTGCGTGGCCGGCGACGAGCTCGCGATGCGGCTGGGCTGGCCCCGGGTGACCGCGACGAAGACCGTGCACCGGGCCCTGGTGCTCGACGGGATGCTCGGGGCCACCCGGGAGGCCCTGGAGGTCGGGCATCTCGACGCGGCCAAGGCCGAGGTCCTCACCGAGCTGCTGGCCGACCTGCCGTTCCAGGTCGCGCACGCGGTGGAGGACGCGGTGCTGCCCGACGCGCACCACTGCTCCGTGGCCCAGCTGCGCCAACGCGTGGCTCGCGAGATCCGCCTGGTCGATCCCGAGGGCGCCGCCGCCCGACGCGAACGCGCCCGCTGCACCCGGAAGGTCTCCCACCCCCGCCCGCAGCCGGACGGCATGGCCTCGATGTGGCTGGTCCTCGACGCCGCGGACGCGCTGCGCGTCGACGGGGTCCTGACCCACGCCGCGAAGACCGCCAAAGCCCTCGGCGACGACCGCACCCTGGACCAGCTGCGCGCCGACGGCCTCCGGGACCTGGTGGTCGGGGACGTCCCGGAGTCGGATGGTCCGGCGTTCGAGGTCCACCTGTCCCCGGCGCTGCCGGTGCAGCCGGAGCCGCGACGGTCGTGGAACGGGGCGACCATGACCGACCGGGACGGTGAGGTGCTCACGCGCCCGGTCGAGCCGATCCCGATCGCCACCCTCACCCCGCTCGGCGACACGGCGACGCACCCCGAGCCCCGTGTGGGCGACCCCGCCCCTGCGCGCGGAGCGCGACGCACGCCGACCGAGGTCCCGACCGACACCGGGGCCGAGCTCGGAGCCGGGGCCTCAGCCGACGCCAGGGTTTCGACCGACGGCGGGACCGGAGCAGGCACCACCACCAACGCCACCACGCGGAACCCATCGAGCGGAGCCACCCCACCCGCCCTGACGACCGGCACCGTCGCGCCCGCCACGGCGCGTCGCAGCTGCCTCCGCTGCTCGGGTCGTCCGGGCGCCGAGGTCCGCATCACCATCCCCGCATCCACGCTCCTCGGGCTGGACGACAAGCCCGCGCACCTCGACGGCCACGGACCCATCGACGCCGTCCAGGCAAGGGCGCTGGCGATCGGCGGGGTCTGGCGGCGGGTCGTCACCGACCCGGTCACCGATCGGGTCCTGGACGTCGGTCGCGAACGCTACCGACCACCCGCCGCCCTCGCAGAACTCGTCCGCATCCGGGACAAGACCTGCGCGGCACCCGGGTGCATGGTCCCGGCCTGCGCCTGCGAGCTCGACCACACCCAGGAGTTCCACCCGCGACCCGGCGGCGACCCCGACGCGCCCCTGGGCGGAACCGACGCCGACAACCTGGGCCCCCTGTGCCACCGGCACCACCGTCTCAAGACCGACGGCGGCTTCCGACTGCGGCAGATCGAACCCGGGCTCTTCGAGTGGGTCACTCCGACCGGGCACCGCTACCTCACCCGTCCCGGCACCGGGCAGATCCACGACGCCACGGCCGACCCCTACGACGCACCACCTCCCTTCTGAGCGACGGACTGCTCGCCCGGTCCGTGACGCGGCTGTCCGCCTCGCACCTCGCGCGACACTCCGTTCCCGACAGCACCGGCCGATCCGCGCCAGCACCCGGTGACCGCCTCCGTCCGCCTACGTCGGTCCGTAGGCGATCCCCTGCGCGTCCCGGAACCCACCCCACCCGCCATCTGCCGACCGCCGGCCAACACCTCGGGGTCAGCCGTCCGATCGACCTCTCGCGCGCGTTCGTCCTCCTGCGGTCGTGGACCTACCGCGTCGGCTGTAGGCGCGATCCCTCCCGGGGGATGACGACGCGAGGTGCCCGGGCGGGGGACGGTGGGAGCACGTCGCCGGACCTGCCGGCTGAGCGCTCGAGGAGGCACCGTGACCGGTCTCGATCCCACGGACCGCGCCGTCGCCGCGGCTCCCGCACGTCGACCCGGGCCCGCGACCTCCAGGGACCGGGGCGTCGGCACCCGTCAGAGCGTCGCCACCGTCGGGAGCCTCGCCACTGGCGGGAGCGTGCGCGCCGACCGGGGCGCGCGCGCCGACCGTGCGATCCGGCTCGCCTCGGCGCTGCACTCCGCGGGGGTGCGGGCGAACCACCGGGTGTCGCTGGTACTTGAGCCGGGCCCGGCGCGGTCGGCGACGGTCGCGGCCTGCCTCCGGCTCGGAGCGGTCGTGGTCGCGGCCAGCCCCGACCTGCCTGATGCCGAGGTCGCGTCCGCGCACGCCGCGGCCCGCCCGGACGTGGTGGTGGGGGACCGGCACGGGCTGCGCCTGGTCCGGCGCCTGCGGGGACCCGCGCTGTGGCTGGCGGCCGACCGACCGCGGCTGGCGGACCGGTTCGTGGGCGGGGCGCTCCCGCTCGTCGACCTGGTGACGCGGCACCTGCTCGTGGCCCTGCCCCCGGCACCGGACCCGCACGGCGACGCGGCGCTGCTGTTCGTGCCGCCGGACCGTCCGGGCGAAGGACCGCTCGGCGTGCACTGGACGCACGAGGACCTGGAGGCGCTCGCCGGGGCGTCGGGCCGCGCGGGGAGCGCCGCCCCGTGGGAGGTCGACGGTGCCGTGCCGGGTCCGGGGCGGAGGTCGGCTCCCCGAGGTGCCCGGGCCGCGTCGGTGCCGCTCGCGCTCGACGTGCTCGACGCGGCCGGCGGCTGGCGGCACCGGCACGCGAGCACCGGAGGTCCGGCGCCGGCCCGTCGGCCGGCGCTGGTCTAGCTGTACTCAGCCGTCACGTTGGTGACAGTCGGCTGGTCGGCGGTCGTCCGCCGAGTGCGGTGTGTGGTCTGTGAGTGT
>NZ_JAGXJG010000085.1:0-6320 GCF_019091725.1 Cellulomonas sp. GbtcB1
GGCTCAAGGGCTGGGAGGCCGTGCGCTGGGTCGACGGCGCCCCGCGGGTCACCGACGTCCTGCGCCGCGAGGTCGACCGGTGGGGCGGGCTCGGCGCGCTGTACGGCGTGCTCCGGGCCGACCCGTGGTCGGCGGTGCGGTGGTCGGACGGGATCCCGCCCGAGCGCAGCGCCGAGGCGTACGCCGCCGTCCAGGAGCACGTGACCCGGTACGGCGACGGGCTGCCCGTGCTGTTCGTCGAGGAGGCGCCGCACGGCCTGATGGCGCTCGGCGGCACGACGCTGCCGGTCAACCTCGCGCTGGGGGCCGGGATGGACGAGGCGCTGACCGAGGAGCTCGGCGCGCTCGTGGCCGCCGAGGCCCGGGCGCGCGGCACGCACGTCACGCTGGTGTCCGGGCTGGACGTGCTGCGCGACCCGCGGTGGGGCCGCGCCGAGGAGTGCTTCTCCGAGGACCCGGCGCTGGCCGCGCTGCTCGTGGCGGCGACCGTGCGCGGGATGCAGGGCTCCGCGTCCCCGGGCGCACCGATCGGCGGCGCGCACGTGGCCGTCGTCGCCAAGCACCTGGCCGGCCAGGGCGCCGGCATCGGCGGCCGAAACGGCTCCGGCGCGCCGATCGGCCCGCGCGAGCTCGGCGGGATCCACCTGCGCCCGGCGCACGCCGCGGCCGCCGCCGGCGTCGCGGGGTTCATGGCCGCGTACAACGACGTCGACGGCGTCCCGTGCAGCGCCAACCGCGACCTGCTGACCGGGACGATCCGCGAGCGCTGGGGCTGGGACGGGCTGGTCATGGCCGACGGCACCGCGATCGACCGGCTGCGGGACAGCGCGCCCGACCCGGCGGCCGCGGCGGCGCTCGCGCTGGGGGCCGGGGTCGACCTGAGCCTGTGGGACGAGGCGTTCACCCACGTCGAGGAGGCGCTGGACCGCGGGCTGGTCGGCGAGGACGTGCTGGACCGGGCGGTGGACCGGGTGCTGGACCTGAAGCGGCGGCTGGGGCTGCTCGGGGACGCGGCGCCGGCGCCGGGGGACGCGTCGGCAGCCGCGGCGGCGCGGGACGCCGCCGGGCTCACCGCCCGCGCCGCCCGGCAGTCCGTCGTGCTCGTGCGCGACGCCGGCGTGCTCCCGCTGCCCGCCGGCGCCACGGTCGCGGTCGTCGGCCCCAACGCGGACGACCTCGATGCCCAGCTCGGCGACTACACCCCGCCGCGCCCGCCGGACGACCCCGGCGCGTCCACCGTGCTGTCGGCGCTGGCGGACCGGCTCGGCGCCGCACGGGTGCGGTACGCGCCGGGCAGCCGGCTGCGGGGGCCGCTCGACGACTCGGACGCCCTCGACGCCGTGTCGCGGGTGTGCGCCGCCGCCGACCTCGCCGTGGTGGTGCTCGGCGGCAGCAGCCGGCGGAGCTACGAGGACGAGTTCGCCGCGAACGGGGCCGTCGACGGCCCCGCGCCGGACACCACGAACGGCGAGGGCGTCGACCTGTCGTCGGTCGCGCTGCCGGAGGCGCAGCTCGCGGTCGCGCGCGCGGCCCGGGCGGCGGGGCGGCCCGTGGTCGGTGTCGTCGTGGACGGGCGCCCGCGGGTGCTGACCGCCCTCGACCCGCTGGTGGACGCGCTGCTCGTCGTGCCGTTCCCCGGGCCCGCCGGCGGCGACGCGGTGGCCGGGGCGCTCCTCGCCGGCACCGCGCCGGGGCGGCTGCCCGCCACCTTCCCGGCGGCCGACGGCGTGTTCCCGGTCGCGCACGACGAGCGGGCCGAGACCGCGCGCGGCTACGCGGACAACCGCGCCCTGCGCGGGCTGCCCCTGGGCACGGCGCACGCCCCGGGCCTGACGGCGACGCTGCGTCCGGGTGCGGGTGCGTCGGTCGCGGCCTCGGCGCTGGCCGCCGGCGCCGCGGTCGAGGTCACGGTCGACGTCCGCAACGACGGCCCGAGCGCGCTCGACGTCCCGGTCCCGCTGTACGGCCGGCGCCGCGAGCGCGGGGTCCGGCCCCGGCGGCGTGGCCTGCTGGGCGTCCGGCGCGCACGCCTCGCCCCGGGTGAGACGGTGGTCCTGACCTACCCGATCGGCCTGGACGCCCTCGGCTCCTGGGCGACCGGCGAGCCCGTCGCCCTGCCGGTGGCCGTGGCCGTCTGGTGCACCCCGGACGCCGACGAGCCCGAGGGCGCCGCCGTCGTGCGGGTCACCGACGACGAGGGGACGACGCCGTGGGAGCGGTGACCACCGGGCTGGACCCGGCGATCGAGGCCGTGCTGGCCGACGCGGCGGAGCGGGTCCGGGCCGTCGCGGGCGACCGCGTGGGCGCCATGGTCGGCGACGCGCTGCGCCGCACCCTGACCGGCACGATCACGGTCGGGGCGGACGGCAGCGCCTTCGTCATCACCGGCGACAACCCCGCGATGTGGCTGCGCGACTCCACCACCCAGCTCACCCCGTACCTGCGGTTCCTCGCGGGGTGCCCGCCGCTCGCCGACCTGGTCGCCGCCGTCGTCCGCCGGCAGCTCGCCTGCCTGGACCACGACCCCTACGCCAACGCGTTCATCGACGGCCCGTCCGGCGCGCACTACGACCCCGACGACGTCTGCGACGACCCGCACGTGTGGGAGCAGAAGTACGAGGTGGACTCCCTCGCCTACCCCGTGACCCTCGCGCACCGGCTGTGGCGGTCGACAGGACGGACGGACGTGTTCGACGACCGCGCGCTGCGCGTGCTGCGGACCGTGGTCCGCCAGCTCCGCGCCGAGCAGCGGCACGACGACTCGCCCTACCGGTTCTCCCGGTCGACGACGATCCCGACCGAGACGCTGGCGCGGGACGGGCGCGGCGCCCCCGTCGGGTACACCGGCATGACGTGGAGCGGCTTCCGGCCCTCCGACGACGCCTGCACCTACGGCTACAACGTCCCCGCGAACCTGTTCGCCGCGCAGGCGCTGCTGGCGGTAGCGGAGATCGCGGCGGACGTCTACCGGGACCCGGTCCTCGCGGCCGAGGCGCGGGGGCTGTCCCGCGAGCTCGTGGCCGGCGTCGCGGAGCACGGCGTCGTCCCCGCGCCCGGCGGCCCGGTCTACGCCTACGAGGTCGACGGGCTCGGCGGCGTGCTCTGCATGGACGACGCCAACACGCCGTCCCTGCTGTCCCTCCCGCTCGGCGCCCCCGACGTGCTCGACCACGGCGTCTACGAGCGGACCCGGCGGTTCGTCCTCAGCCCGGCCAACCCGTACTGGTTCGAGGGCACGGTGGCGCGGGGCATCGGCAGCCCGCACACGAAGCCCGGCCGGGTGTGGCCGATCGCGCTCGCCGTGGAAGGCTTGACCGGCACCCCCGAGGACCGCGAGCGCCTGCTCCGCCTGATCGCCGACACCGACGGGGGCACCGGGCGGGTGCACGAGAGCCTCGACCCGTCCGACCCGACGCAGTTCTCGCGCCCGTGGTTCTCGTGGGCCGACTCGATGTTCTGCGAGCTCGCGCTCGCCGTGGTGGACGACGCCGCGGCGGGTGACGCACCGCACGACCCCCGCACGACAGGAGATCCCGCATGACCGGCAAGACCGCGGTGTCCACCACGGACGCCCCCGCCCCCGCGCACACGTTCCACCAGGGCGTCCGCACCGGCCCGTTCGTCCAGGTCTCCGGCCAGGGCCCGGTCGACCCCGCCACCGGCGCGTACCTGTTCCCGGGCGACGTCGCCGCGCAGACCACGCGGACGCTGGAGAACGTGCGGGCGATCGTCGAGGCGTCCGGCGCGACGTTCGACGACGTCGTCATGCTGCGCGTCTACCTCACGACGCGGGACGACTTCGCCGCGATGAACGACGCCTACGGCGAGTTCGTCACCCGGCACAGCACGCGCGGCGTGCTGCCGGCGCGCACGACCGTGATGGTCGGGCTGCCCCGCGAGGAGATGCTGGTGGAGATCGACGCGTTCGCGGTCGTCGCGGGCTGACGGACGGCGCGAGCACCCGGCCGGGACCGACCTCAGCCCTCCTCGGCGACGCGGACGAGCATCTTCCCGGTGTTCGCCCCGCGCATCATGTCGAGGAACGCGTCGACGGCGTTCTCGATCCCGTCGACGATCGTCTCGTCGTAGGCGATCTGCCCGGCGCCGAGCCAGCCGGCCATCTTCTCGGAGAACTCCGGGGCGAGGTGCAGGTACCCGGCGAGCGTGAAGCCCTTCAGGGCGAGCCCGCGCGTGATGACGTTCGCCATGTTGTCCGGCCCGGCCGGCTTCTCGGTGGCGTTGTACCCGGCGATCGCGCCGCACAGGGCCACCCGCCCGCCGGGGTTCATCACGTCGAGGGCCGCCTCCAGGTGGTCGCCGCCGACGTTGTCGAAGAACACGTCCACGCCCTCGGGGGCGAGCGCGGCGAGCTGCTCCCGCACCGGGGCGTCCTTGTAGTTGAACGCCGCGTCGTAGCCGTACTTGCCGGTCAGCAGCGCGACCTTCTCGGCCGAGCCGGCGGACCCGATGACGCGCTTCGCCCCGAGGAGCCGCGCGATCTGCCCGGCGGCGGTGCCGACGGCGCCGGCCGCCCCGGAGACGAACACGGTGTCCCCCTCGCGCATCCCGGCGATCGCCGTCAGACCCACGTACCCGGTGAGGCCGGTCATGCCGAGGATGCCCAGGCGCACCGAGAGCGGCACGCCGGGCAGCTCCGGCACGAGCCGGAAGGCCGCGCGGTCCGCCTGGGCGACGTCGCGCCAGCCGAGCTCGTGCTGCACCAGCGATCCGACCGGCACGTCGTCGGCGGCGGACTCGACCACGTGGCCGATGGCGCCGCCGGTCATCGTCTCGCCCAGCGCGAAGGGAGGGGTGTAGCTCTTGACGTCGTTCATCCGGCCGCGCATGTACGGGTCGACCGAGAGGAAGGCGTTGCGGACACGCACCTGCCCGGGCTCGAGGTCGCCGTACTCGACCGTCACGGTGCGGAAGTCGTCGTGGGTCGGCCACCCCTGCGGACGCGCGACGAGCTGGATCTGGGTGCTGGTGGTGCGGGACATGCATCTCCTCGTCCCGACGACGCCGGGACCTCCGGTTTTTGTACTGACCGGTCCACTATATGCTGGGCGCCTCGGTCCGCACACCGGAGGGATCCCATGGGGCGCAACCAGGCGTTCGACACCGCGGAGGCGGTCCGCGCCGCGAGGGCGGTGTTCTGGGAGCGCGGGTACGAGGCCACGGCGCTGCCCGACCTGGAGCGGGCGACCCGTCTCAGCCGGTCGAGCATCTACCACGCCTTCACGTCCAAGCGCGGACTGTTCGACGCCGCCGTCGACAGCTACCTGGACGAGGTCATCCGGCCACGCCTGCGCCCACTCGTCGGGGACGACGTCGCGCCCGACGCGCTGGACGACTACCTGCGCGGGCTCCGCGACGCCCTGCTGCGCGGTGGCACGCTCCCGGCGACCAGCGGCTGCCTGCTGGTCAACTCGGCCAACGCGCCGATCGGGCACGAGGACGGCGTCGCCGCAGTCGTCGCGGCGTACGCCACCGAGCTCCGCACAGCGATGGCCGCGGGCGTCCGGGCTCGGCTCCCCCACCTGCCGGCCGACGCACGACGCACGCTGTCCGACGTCTGCGTCGGCCTGGTGATCTCCGCGTTCGCGCTCGTCCGGGTCGACGCGGAGGAGGCGGCGCGGACCCTGGACACCGCGCGCGCGGTGCTGGCGAGCGCCGTCGCGTTCGCGGACGGGGGCGGCGGAACGGCTTGAGCCGCGCGGCGTCTCGCGCACGCGCCGCCGCCAGGAGTCGCTGCGGTCCGAGCCCGACGTCGTCCTCGTCATGCTCGGGACCACCACGCCCAGGACGTCCGCCGGGACCCGCGGCGCCCGGTGGCGTGCCGTCCTGGTCGTGCTGGATGCTCGTCCCGTGTTCGAGGGCTTCACGGTCACGGACGTCCCGGTGGACGGTGCCGTCATCCACGTGCGGCACGGTGGGGCGGGCCGGCCCGTCCTGCTGCTCCACGGGCACCCGCGCACCGGGTCCACGTGGCACGCCGTCGCGCCGGCGCTCGTCCGCGCGGGGTTCTCGGTCGTGGTCCCGGACCTGCGCGGCTACGGACGGTCCCGCGGCCCCGCCCCCGCTGCCGACCACAGCGCGCACTCGAAGCGCGCGGTGGCGGGCGACATGGCGCAGCTCATGACCAGGCTCGGCCACGACCGGTTCTCGGTGGTGGGCCACGACCGCGGCAGCTACGTCGGCCTGCGGCTCGCGCTGGACCACGAGACCCGCGTCGACCGCGTCGTGCTGATGGACTGCCTCCCGATCAGCGAGCACCTGGACCGGGCCGACGCCCGCTTCGCCACCGCGTGGTGGCACTG
>NZ_JAGXJG010000085.1:6330-9719 GCF_019091725.1 Cellulomonas sp. GbtcB1
GAGGCGCTCGGCGAGGTCACGGCCGCCGCGCTGGCCCAGCCGGAGATCCCCGAGCGGGTCATCACTGCGGACCCGGACAGCTGGTACACCGGCGACCCGGCCGTCATGGGACAGGAGAACTACGCGGAGTGGCGGTCGGCGGTGCGCGATCCCGACGTCGTCCGCGCGATGCTCGAGGACTACCGGGCCGGCATGACGATCGACCGCGAGCACGAGGAGGCCGACCGGGCGCGTGGGCACGGTGTCAGCGCGCCCCTCCTCGTGCTCTGGTCGCTGCGGGACGACCTCGCCCAGCTCTACGGCGACCCGCTGACCATCTGGCGCTCGTGGGCGACGGAGGTCGAGGGCCGAGGGATCGACTCCGGCCACCACGTGGCGGAGGAGGCACCCGAGGACCTCGTCGCGGCGGTCGTGCCGTTCCTGCAGCGACGAGGCGCGGTCGGCCGCCGAGCAGGTGCGGACCGCGACTGACCCCACGGGACGCGGCCGGGGTGCACCGGGCGTCCGCCCGCCGCGGTGAGCGCGCGGCCGTCGCCGCTCAGGCGTCGACGTCCCGGAGGAACGGCAGCACCACGTCCGCGAGCGCCCGCGGCGCCTCGAGCGCGACGTGGTGCCCCACGTCGTCCAGGACCACCGACCGGACCTCGCCCCGCACGACCTGCCGCAGCGTCGCGGCGGTGAAGCCGCCGCCGGAGCCGCCGACCGCCAGCACCGGGACGGTGATCGGGTGCGCGGCCGCGAGCGCCCGGTTCTCCTCCCCCTCGGAGAGCACGGACCGGTAGAGCCCCGCCGCGCCGCTCCAGCCGTCGGACCGGGCGAAGCCGCGGGCGAGCTCCGCGAGGTCGGAGTCGGTGACCGCGCCCGCGACCGCCGTCGTCACGCCGAACCACCAGTCGAGCAGAGCGCGCTCCCTCCCGGCGAGGAGCAGCTCCGGCACCCCGGGCGCCGCGAGAGCGCCGATGTGCCAGGACCCGCCGTGCGTGACGTCGGCGAACGCCTCGAGGCCGTACCCGGCGAGGCCCAGCTCGACGGCGATCAGCGATGCCACGTCCTCGGGGTGCCGGGTCGCCAGCCGCAGGACCGTGCCGCCCGCGACGTCCTGCCCGAGCAGGTGCACGGGCCCGAGGCCGAGGTGCTGGACGAGCGCGTGCAGGTCGTCGGCGGCGACGTCGCTGGTGAACGCGACGTCGGCGACCGCCGAGTCGCCGAAGCCGCGCAGGTCCACCGCGATCACGCGGTGCTCCGCGGCGAGGAGCGGGATGACGCGGTGGAAGGCCCACCAGGACTCGGGGAACCCGTGCACCAGCAGGACGGGCGGGCCGTCCGTGCCGGCGGTGACGTAGTGCAGCGTGGTGCCGCCGAGCTCGGCGCGGTGGTGCTGGACGCCGGCGGGGTCGGCGGATGCGGACGTGGCGGACATGGCGCCTCCTTGATTGACAATGTGGTTGTCATCTTTGTGATGGGCAACCACGTTGTCAATGGCGTGCGCCCCGCCTAGGCTCGGGGCGTGCCCGAACCCACCCGCGGAGTCCAGCTCGCCCTCCTGCTGCTCGGCGGGTTCGAGTCGATGGTCGACGACGTCGTGGACCACCTGGCGGAGCGCGGGCACCCCGGCGTGACCGCCACGCTAGAGTTCGCGCTCGCCGCGGTCGCCGACGGCGCCGACAGCGCCGCCGCGCTCGGCCGTCGGCTCGGGACGACCCGGCAGGCGGCCGCGAAGACGGTCGCGACGCTCGAGCAGCTCGGCTACGTCGAGCGCGTCGACGACCCCGCCGACGCCCGGCTCAAGCGGCTGCGCGTCACCGCGCGCGGCGAGGAGATGACCGCGATCGGGTCCGCCCGGTTCGACGTGCTCCGCGACCGCTGGGTGGCAGGACTCGAGCCCGGCACCGCGGAGGTCGTGGAGGCCGCGCTCCGGCGGCTTCCGGGCGGACGCCCCGGGAGCGCCGGCTGACGGACCGCAGGCCTGCTGTGCCGGGGTTCAGGGCTGGTGGGAAATCGTCCAGCAACGACAGCCCTTCCGAGAACGTCTCACTCAGGCTTCTGGGAGGAGCGCCTCAACGGTCACACCAGTCCCATGGGTCACAGACGAGCGGTCGATGGAACTGCCACGTGCACAGACGTCTCGCGCCACACCCGAGCGCGCAGCGTTCTGGGCGGTCCAGATCCCGCAGCTCGACGAAACCGCGCTAGACGTCTCGTCTGCGAACGACGGCGCAGGTCAGGGTCAACGTCGCCCCGGTCCAGGCGACGACCGCCAGCAGCGCCTCGGTGAACGTCAGGTCGCCGTCCGGGTGGCCCGGTAGCTCCAGCGGGCCGGACGCAGGCCCGGGGATCGTGCGGGCGAACCAGTCGACGGTCTCGATCGGGACGGCCTGCAGCAGCGCGGGCACGACGTAGAGGAACCCGAGGGTCGTCGCGACGGCGCCGATGCTCGACCGCACGAGGAACCCGACGCACGTGGCGATCGTCCCGGCGGCGGCCATGTAGAGCGCGGTGCCGAGGAGCACGCGCAGCACGTCGGGGTCGCCGAGGGTCGCGGGCTCGTCGCCGCCGAGCAGCAGCGCCGCGGCCTGGTACGACAGCACCGAGGACACCAGCGCCGACGCGAGGACGACGCCGGCGACCAGTGCGGCCTTGGCGAGCACGACCGACGCACGCCGGGGCGCGACGGCGAACGTGGTCTGCACGGCGCCGCGCTCGTACTCCGCGGTGGCGACGATGGTGCCCAGCATGAGGACCAGCAGCAGGGGCACCCAGTTGGTCGCGGTCACCGCCGTCAACGCCTCGGCGGTCAGGTCGTCGTGCGTCGCCCCCGTGATGTCGGCGGTCAGCGCGGTGAGCACGGCGATCACGACCGGCAGCACGGTGGCGAACACCAGCAACCACCGGGTCGACCGCAGGCCGCGCGCTTTGATGACCTCGCTGCGCAGCAGGCCGGAGAAGTCGAGCCGCACGGCGGGCACCGCGGCGGGCGTGGCGTCGCTGGTCGTCATCGTGGCGTCGCTCCGGTGGTGTACTCGACGGCGTCCTTGGTCAGCTCGAAGAACGCGTCCTCGAGCGACGCGCGCTGCGGGGTCAGCTCGGCCAGCACCGCGCCCGCACCGGCGGCGGCGCGGCCGACCTGCTCGCTGCTGAGGCCGGTGACGACGAGGGCGTCCCCGGCCGGCGCGAGGGTGCCGCCCTCCGCGGCGACGGCCGCCGCCAGCGGTTCGGCGGGTTCGCCGGTCGCCAGCCGTACCCGCACGCTGCTGCCCGTCGCCGCCGCGACGACGTCCGCGATCGGGCCGGCGGCGACGAGGCGCCCGCGCCCCAGCACGACGCCGTCGTCGGTGGGCTGCACCAACTCGCTCACCCGGTGGCTCGACCGCAGCCCGGTCGTACCCTGC
>NZ_JAGXJG010000086.1:0-4381 GCF_019091725.1 Cellulomonas sp. GbtcB1
CGCAGCAGCGGCACCGGACGCCGCACCGGTGCGACCCCACGGCGCGGGGGCACCCGACGGCGCGGCACCGGGCGGGGCACCGGCCGTCCCAGCGTCCGCCGGCGGGCCGGCGGGCGACGCACGCTCCCCGCGCCCGGAGACACGGGACGGCGCGGCGCCGGGCCGGGCGGAGCCGGCTGCGGGCGACGAGGACGCGGAGGAAGCCGCCGAGGTCGAGGGAGCGGCCGGCGACGGCGCACCGGACCCGCCGGCGTCCCGCTGGGCCGCTGCCCACAGGTCGGGCACGCGCGGTGCCGCCGCGGGCGCCGACGGCCGCGGCGCGGCGGCCGCACCGGCACCCGCCGCACCGGCACCGGCACGCGCGGCCCCAGCATCGGGCGCCGCAGCCGCGCCGCCCTCCGGCGCGTCGGACGTCCGGATCAACCGCCGGGTGCGCGCGGGCTGCTCGGGCTGGAGGCCGGGCACCTGGTACGGCGCGGCGGACCCGTCCGGGCCGACCGCGGAGACGGGCTGGTTGCGCAGCGCGCGCCGCGAGGACGGCGAGGCGGGGGCCGCCGGCGTGACGGGCGCCGGGGCACCGGCAGACGTCGAGGGGCGTGCCGGCGCCGCCGGGCCGGCAGGCGTCGCCGGGCCGGCAGGCGTCGCGGGGCGGGCCGGCGCCTGGGATCCGCCGGCCACCCGGCCGACGCCGCGCGCCGGGGTCGCCTGACCGGCCTCGGGCGCAGCGGCCGCCGCGGCGGCGCGCTCCTGCTCCGCGAGCCGCGCGGCCTCGCGCTCCCGCAGCTCCCGTCGGGTCAGCGGGCTGCCGGACGAGCTCATCTCGGGGCCTCCTCGGGACCGGGGACGCAGCGGGCGATCTCGTGGATCACGACTCGCTCCCCCGGTACAGACCGTGCTTCGCGATGTATTGGACGACGCCGTCCGGCACCAGGTACCAGACGGGCTTGCCGCCGCGCGCGCGGGCGCGCACGTCGGTGGACGAGATGGCGAGCGCCGGGATCTCCCACTGGCTCACCCGGTCGGCGGGGAGGCCGTCGGTGGTGAGCGTGTGCCCGGGCCGGGTCACGGCCACGAACTGCGCGCGCTCGAAGAGCTCGGGCGAGTCCTTCCAGGTGAGGATCTGCTCGATGGCGTCCGCGCCGGTGATGAAGTACAGGTCGGCGTCGGGCCGCTCGTGCGCGAGGTCCCGCAGGGTGTCGACCGTGTACGTCAGGCCGGGTCGGTCGATGTCGACCCGGCTGACGGTGAACCGCGGGTTCGACGCCGTCGCGATCACGGTCATGAGGTAGCGGTGCTCGGCCGGCGTGACGTCGACGTCCTGCTTGAACGACGGGGCGCCGGTCGGCACGAACACGACCTCGTCGAGGTCGAACCGCGCGGCGACCTCGCTGGCGGCGACGAGGTGGCCGTGGTGGATGGGGTCGAAGGTGCCGCCCATCACGCCCAGCCGGGCTCGTCGCTGCGTCATCGGATGCGGGTCCCTACCGGCAGGCTCAGTCGTGGCGCGTGCCGACGCTCCGGAAGGCGAAGGTCACGAGCAGCAGGGCGAGAAGGACGCCGAAGGCGGTGATGCCGAACACCACGGGCGAGAACGGCAGCTCGGTCGTGTGCTCGGCGGCGGTCTCGGCGACGCGCAGCGCAGCGTTCACGTGGTCCTCCCGGACGGGTCGAAGTGAGGGTCAAGTGTCGCACGTCCGGCGGGTCGCCCGCCGGACGCGGGGTCAGGGCCGCACGTGCCCGTCGCCGTGGACCACCCACTTGGTGGTGGTCAGCTCGCCGAGGCCCATCGGCCCGCGGGCGTGCAGCTTCTGGGTGGAGATGCCGATCTCGGCGCCGAGGCCCAGCTGGCCGCCGTCGGTGAACCGCGTCGAGGCGTTGACCATGACGGCCGCGGAGTCGACCTCGGCGACGAACCGCTCCGAGGCGGCGAGGTCGCGGGTGACGATCGCCTCGGTGTGGCCGGAGCTCCAGGTGCGGATGTGCTCGAGCGCCGCGTCGAGGTCGTCGACGACGCGCACCGCGAGGTCGAGGGACAGGTACTCGGTCGCCCAGTCCTCGTCCGTGGCGGGCACGACCTCGACGCCGGCGGGGGCGGCCTCGGCCGTGGCGGCGTCGCCGTGCAGGGTCACGCCGGCCTCGGCCAGCGCGGTCAGCGCGGACGGCAGGAACGCGTCGGCGGCGTCGCGGTGCACGAGCAGGGTCTCGGCGGCGTTGCACACCCCGACGCGCTGCGTCTTGGCGTTCAGCAGGATCGGCAGCGCGACGGCCGGGTCCGCGGTGGCGTCCACGTAGACGTGCACGTTGCCCACGCCCGTCTCGATGACCGGCACGGTCGCCTCGCGGACCACGGTCTGGATGAGGCCGGCGCCGCCGCGCGGCACCAGGACGTCGACCAGCCCGCGCGCGTGCATGAGCGCGACGCCGCCGGCCCGGCCCCACGCGTCGACCGACTGCACGAGGTCCGCGGGCAGGCCCTGGGCCTCGAGCGCGGCGCGCAGCACGTCGACGATCACCGCGTTGCTGCGGGCCGCCGCGGAGCCGCCGCGGAGCACGACCGCGTTGCCGCTCTTGAGCGTGAGGCCCACGGCGTCGACCGTGACGTTGGGCCGCGCCTCGTAGATCATCCCGACGACGCCCATCGGCACCCGCACCTGGCGCATCCGCAGGCCGTTCGGCAGCGTCGAGCCGCGCACGACCTCGCCGACCGGGTCGGGCAGCGCCGCGACCTCGCGCAGCGCGCCGGCGATCGCCTCGATCCGCGCCGGCGTCAGGGCGAGCCGGTCGAGCAGGCCGTCCGAGATCCCGTCGGCGCGGCCGCGGTCCAGGTCCTCGGCGTTGGCGGCGACGATCGCGTCGGCGTGCGCGACCAGGGCGTCGGCGAGCGCGTGCAGCGCCGCGTCCTTGGCGCCGCGGGTCGCGACGGCCAGGGCGCGGGACGCCTCCTTGGCGCGCCGGGCCACGGCGAGCACCTGGGCGGTGACGTCGTCGGCCGACGGCGCGGCGGGCACGGCGGAGGGCTGGGCCCCGTCCGTGGCCGGGGCGTCGAGCGAGGTGGTCATCGCACCAGCCTAGTCCCGGACGCGGGGGCGCCCCGCGGGCGTCTCAGCGCCGGCGCGACCGGGTCAGCGCCGGCGCCGCACCAGCACCAGGTCGTCCCGGTGCACGAGCTCGCGGTCGTACCCCTCCCCCAGCTCGGCGCGGAGCTCGGACGTGCTGCGCCCGAGCATCTCGGGCGCCTCCTGCGAGGAGTAGGCGACCAGCCCGCGGGCCACCACTGCGCCGTCGCCGCCGACGATCTCGACCGGGTCGCCGGCCTCGAACTCGCCCTCGACCGCGGTGACCCCGGCCGGCAGCAGGGACTTGCCCCGCTCGACGACGGCCTTCACCGCGCCGTCGTCCAGGACGAGCCGCCCGTGCGTCCGCGCGGCGTACGCCAGCCACATCAGCCGGGTCGAGGCGCGCTTGCCGGTGGCCGCGAACCAGGTGCCGACGTCCTCGCCGGCCAGCGCCGGGGCGACCTGGGCCGCCGACGTCAGCACGACCGGCACGCCGGAGGCGGTCGCGATCGCCACCGACTCCAGCTTGGTCACCATGCCGCCGGTGCCGACCCGGGACCCGCGCGCGGACACGTCGATCCCGTCCAGGTCCTTCGGCCCGCGCACCTCGGCGATGCGCCGCGAGCCCTCGCGGTCCGGCGGCCCGGTGTACAGCCCGTCGACGTCCGTCAGCAGCGCCATCGCGTCGGCGTGCACCAGGTGCGACACCAGCGCGGCCAGCCGGTCGTTGTCGCCGAACCGGATCTCGTCCGTGGCGACCGTGTCGTTCTCGTTGACGATCGGCACGATGCCGAGGTCGAGCAGCCGCTCCAGCGCCCGCTGCGCGTTCCGGTACTGGGTCCGCCGCATCGTGTCGTCGGCGGTGAGCAGCACCTGGCCGACCCGCAGCCCGTGCTCGTGGAACGCGCGGGTGTAGTGCGCGACCAGCAGTCCCTGGCCCACGGACGCCGCGGCCTGCTGGGTCGCGAGGTCCCGGGGTCGCTTCGCGAGCCCGAGCGGGTCCATTCCGGTCGCGATCGCGCCGGACGACACCAGGACGACCTGGTGCCCGCCGTTCACCCGGGCGGCCAGCACGTCGACGAGCGCCCGCAGCCGCGCCGGGTCGAGCTTGCCGGTGCCGTCCGTGAGCGACGAGGAGCCGACCTTGACCACCACGCGGCGGACCTCGGGCAGCAGGCGGCGGTCGGACAGGGCGGCGGCACTCACGGGGAGCATCATCCCCCGGGGTCGGGGCCCGGCGCCGCGACGTTCGCGGACCGGGACACGGGCCCGGGTGGAAACGAGTGGAGCGTCCTGCCCGACACGCCGGTGCGTGTCGGGCAGGA
>NZ_JAGXJG010000086.1:4391-9295 GCF_019091725.1 Cellulomonas sp. GbtcB1
CCCGGCCGCCGCGCGCCCGGCGCCGGGGCCCGGGGGCCGGGTGGAAAGGGGGGGGACCGCCCTCCCCGCCCCGCGGGGGGGGGCGGGCCAGGACGCTCCACTCAAGGGATGAGTCGCGGGAGACCCGGGGTCAGTCCTCGCGCCAGAGGCCGGCCTCGCGCTCCGTCCACAGCTCCGCGCGCGCCTCCGCCTTGGCGTCCATGCGCTCCTTGTACTCCTGGCGCTTCTGCCCGCGGGTCGGCCGGCTCTGGTCCTCCAGCCGCGCGTCGGAGCCGCGGGGGCCGCCGAGCAGCTCGGACCCGGTCATCAGCGTCGGCTCCCAGTCGAAGACGACCGCGCTCGGACCGTCGCCGATGACCACCTCGGCGCCCGCGACGGCGCCGGCCTTGAGCAGCTTCTCCTCCACGCCGAGCCGCGCCAGCCGGTCGGCCAGGTAGCCCACGGCCTCGTCGTTCGCGAAGTCGGTCTGCCGGACCCAGCGCTCGGGCTTGCTGCCGCGGACCTGGAAGTACTCGTGGTCGCCGTCCTGCCGGCGCGCGACCGTGAACCCGGCCTCGTCGACCGCCTTGGGCCGCAGCACGACGCGGGTGGCCTCGGGGGCGGGCGCGTCGCGGCGGGCCTGCTCGACGACCTCGGCCAGCGCGAACGTCAGCGGGCGCAGACCCTCGTGGCTCGCGGTCGAGATCTCGAACACGCGGAGCCCGCGGGCCTCCAGGTCGGGGCGCACGAGGTCCGCGAGCTCGCGGGCCTCGGGGACGTCGATCTTGTTCAGCACGACCATGCGCGGACGCTCGGTCAGCGGCACCCGGCCGCCCTCGATGCCGATGTCGCCGGCGTACGCGGCGAGCTCGGCCTCGATGACGTCGAGGTCGGTGAGCGGGTCGCGGCCCGGCTCGAGCGTCGCGCAGTCGAGGACGTGCACGAGGACGGCGCACCGCTCGACGTGCCGCAGGAACTCCAGGCCGAGGCCCTTGCCCTCGCTCGCACCGGGGATCAGGCCCGGGACGTCGGCGACGGTGTACCGGGCGTCGCCGGCCTGCACGACGCCGAGGTTCGGGACCAGGGTCGTGAACGGGTAGTCGGCGATCTTCGGGCGCGCGGCGGACATCGCGGCGACCAGCGACGACTTGCCGGCGCTCGGGAAGCCCACGAGCGCGACGTCGGCGATCGTCTTGAGCTCGAGCACGACATCGCGGGCGTCGCCCGGCTCGCCGAGGAGCGCGAAGCCCGGGGCCTTGCGGCGCGGGGACGACAGCGCGGCGTTGCCGAGGCCGCCGTGGCCGCCCTCGGCGACCACGAACGTGGCGCCGGCGCCCACCAGGTCGGCCAGCACCTCGCCGTCGGCGGACTTCACGACGGTGCCGTCGGGCACGGGCAGGACCAGGTCCTGGCCCGTCGAGCCCTGGCGGTGGTCGCCCATGCCCTGGGTGCCGGACGGGGCGTGCCGGTGCGGCGCGTGGTGGTAGTCGAGCAGGGTCGTGACCTGCGGGTCGACGACCAGGATCACGCTGCCGCCGTTGCCGCCGTTGCCCCCGTCGGGGCCGGCGAGCGGCTTGAACTTCTCGCGGTGGATGGACGCGCAGCCGTGGCCGCCGTCCCCGCCGCTGGCGTGCAGGACGACTCGGTCGACGAACGCGGCCATGTGCGGGTGGTTCCTTCCTGGACGGACGGAGGGGCGCACCGCGTCGTGCGGTGCGCCCCTCCGGCCAGCGTGCTGGGGTGCGGCGGTGTCAGCCCGCCGTCACGATGTCGATGACCTTGCGGCCACGACGGGTGCCGAACTGCACCGCACCGGCGGCGAGCGCGAACAGGGTGTCGTCGCCGCCACGGCCGACGTTCACGCCGGGGTGGAAGTGCGTGCCGCGCTGGCGGACGATGATCTCGCCGGCGTTGACGACCTGGCCGCCGAAGCGCTTGACGCCGAGACGCTGGGCGTTGGAGTCACGACCGTTGCGCGAGGAGCTCGCGCCCTTCTTGTGTGCCATCTCAGGCCTGCTTTCCTGCGGTGCTGTCTACGGGAGGAGTCACGGGCCGGCAGGCCCGCGAGGTCACTTGATGCCGGTGACCTTGAGGCGGGTGAGCGCCTGACGGTGGCCCTGGCGGCGGCGGTAGCCGGTCTTGTTCTTGTACCGCAGGATGTCGATCTTCGGGCCCTTCTCGTCCCGGACGACCTCCGCGGTGACCTTGATCTTGGCGAGCGCCGCGGCGTCCGACGTCACGGCGGTGCCGTCGACGAGGAGGAGCGCGGGCAGCTCGACGGTCTCGCCGGCCGCGGCCGCGAGCCGGTCGACGACGACGACGTCGCCGACGGCGACCTTCTCCTGGCGGCCGCCGGCCTTCACGATCGCGTACACCACGTTGCTGCTCATCTCTGCTCGTCGAACTACAGGTTCAGGGGCGCCCCGCCCTGCTGCCGGTCCCGGCGCGCCACCGCGGTGGCCGCGGAGCTCGGGAGGTCGGCGCCGCTGGGGCGTCACGCACGAACGGTGCCTCTGCGCAGCGACCCGGGATCAACCGGGCTCACCATCAGAGCGCACCGACGTTCAAGGATACGCAGACCCTCCGAGAGGGTCAAACCGCCTCCCTGCGGCCCCGCGCGGTGGGCGCGGGGCCGCAGGAGCGGTCAGGACGCGTCGTCCTCGGGGTCGGACTCGGTGCCGGACAGCTCGAACAGGCCCGGGTCGACCGGGGTCAGCTCGAGGTGCGGCTCGCCGGCGGCCAGGGCCGCGGCGGGCTGCTCCGGGGACCGCACTGCGAGGTCGCCGAGCGCCGCGAGCACGTCGAGGGCGGGCTTCGCCTCGGCGGGCGCGTCCGCGGCGGCCTCGACCGGGGCCGGGGCCTCGGCGGGCGCCTCGGCCGGAGCCTGCGCGGCGGGGGCGGGCTGCTCCCCCGCGTCGCCGTGCGCCGCGTGCTCCTCGCCGTCGTGCGCGTGGGCGTGCGCCGCGGCCGCCGCGATGGTCGCGAGCGTGGCCTTGACCGCGTCCCGCGCCTCCGGCAGCACCGGGACGGCTGGCGTCGCGGCCGGCGCGGGCGCCTGCTCCTTGCTGCCGCCGCGCTTGCGACGCGCCTTCTTGGCCTCGCCGCCGCCCTCGGCCGGCTGCTGGGGCGCCCCCGCCTCCGGCTTGTGGTTGTGCTTCTCGACCGGCTCGGCGTGCACGATGAAGCCGCGGCCGTTGCAGTGCTCGCAGGTCTCGGAGAACGCCTCGACCAGGCCCTGGCCGACCCGCTTGCGGGTCATCTGCACCAGGCCGAGCGAGGTGACCTCGGCCACCTGGTGCTTGGTCCGGTCCCGGCCCAGGCACTCGACGAGGCGGCGCAGCACCAGGTCGCGGTTCGACTCGAGCACCATGTCGATGAAGTCGATGACGATGATGCCGCCGATGTCCCGGAGCCGGAGCTGGCGGACGATCTCCTCCGCGGCCTCCAGGTTGTTCCGGGTGACGGTCTCCTCGAGGGTGCCGCCCGCGCCGGTGAACTTGCCGGTGTTGACGTCGACCACCGTCATGGCCTCGGTGCGGTCGATGACCAGCGAGCCGCCCGACGGCAGCCAGACCTTGCGGTCCATGCCCTTGGCGAGCTGCTCGTCGACGCGGTGGTCCGCGAACACGTCGCCGGTGCCGGTGTACTTCGACACCTTCTCGGCCAGGTCCGGGGCCAGCTCGCCGATGTAGCCGGAGATCGTCGACCACGCCTCGTCGCCCTGGACGACCAGCGAGGAGAAGTCGTCGTTGAAGATGTCGCGGACCACGCGGATCGCCAGGTCCGGCTCGCCCTGGAGCAGCGCCGGCGCGTTGGCGGTCTTCGACTTCTTCTCGATCGCCTCCCACTGCGACTGCAGGCGGGCGATGTCGGCGCGCAGCTCCTCCTCGGACGCACCCTCCGCGGCCGTGCGCACGATGACGCCGGCCGAGTCGGGGACGACCTCGCGCAGGATCTTCTTCAGGCGGGCGCGCTCGGGCTCGGGCAGCTTGCGGCTGATGCCGGTCATGCCGCCGCCCGGCACGTACACGAGGTACCGGCCGGCCAGGGTGATCTGCGACGTCAGACGGGCGCCCTTGTGGCCGATCGGGTCCTTGGTGACCTGGACCAGCACGGAGTCGCCGGACTTGAGCGCCTGCTCGATGCGGCGCGGCTGACCGCCCTCGAGGCCCGCGGCGTCCCAGTTGACCTCGCCGGCGTACAGCACGGCGTTGCGGCCCTTGCCCACGTCGACGAACGCCGCCTCCATGCTCGGCAGCACGTTCTGCACGCGGCCGAGGTAGACGTTGCCGGCCATCGAGACCTGCGCCTGCCGGGACACGTAGTGCTCGACGAGCACGCCGTCCTCGAGCACGGCGATCTGGGTCTTGCCGTGCGCCTCGCGCACGACCATCGACCGCTCGACCGACTCGCGGCGAGCCAGGAACTCGGCCTCGGTGATGATCTGGCGGCGACGGCCCGCGTCGCGACCCTCGCGGCGACGCTGGCGCTTGGCCTCCAGGCGGGTCGACCCGCGCAGCGCGGTGACCTCGTCCCCGCCGCGCGACGACGACCGGCGCGACGACGGCTGCTGCTCACCCGCGTCGTCCCCGCCGCCGCGGCCCGACCGACGGCGGCGCCGACGACGACGGCTGCTGCCGCCCTGCTCGTCGCCCTCGCCCTGCTCGTCGGCCTCGTCCTCGCGGTCCTCGGCGTCCTCGGCCTGCTCGTCGCCCTCGTCGGACGGCTGCTCGGCGTCGTCCTCGCCCTGCTCGGCGTCGGAGCCCCCGCGCGAGCGGCGGCCGCGGCCACCCCGGCGTCGGCGGCGGCGCGGGGCGTTCTCGTCGCCCTCGTCCTCGGCGCGCTCCGCGGCGGCCTCCTCGGCCTCCTCGTCGGCCTCGTCCGCGGCGGCGGCCTCGACGGCGGCGGCGTCCTCCGCCTCGAGG
>NZ_JAGXJG010000087.1:0-8467 GCF_019091725.1 Cellulomonas sp. GbtcB1
CCGGCCGCGCCGGCCGCCGAGCCGTCGGCGTGCGCGCCGTGGCCGGCGGGGGCGCCGGTCAGGTCGTCCAGCAGGCCGAGCCGCTTGGCGCCGGCGACCGCCGCAGCGGCGCCGACCGCGACCCAGAGCAGCCGGCTCATCGCCCGGACCGCCCGCGGCCCAGGCCGGACAGCGCGCGCCGCACGCCGTAGCTGAAGGCGGCGACCTTGATCATCGGGCCGCCGACGGTCGCCGCGAACAGCGACGTCAGCGCGGAGGCGTTCTGCGTGATCTGCGCGGCCGAGGTCGTGATCGCGTCCACCCGCTCGAGCTGGGTGTTCGTGGACGACACCGTGGTGGCCGCCTCGTCCAGGATCGGCACCGTGTGCTCGGTGATCTCCTTGACGGAGGTCCGGGTCTCGTCCAGCACCCGCCCGAGCTTCACCAGCGGCACGGCGAGCGCGCCCACCAGCAGCACGAAGGCGATGGCCGCGATGAGCCCCGCGATGTCTCCCAGCATGGCCAGCCCTTCTGCTCGTGCCGGCACCGCGCCGACGACACCGGAACCCTACCCGGCGTGCGGTGTCGCGCCGGGCGACCGGCCGCGCGTGCGGGCCGGGAACGCCGCGACGCCCCGGCGCCGACCCGTGAGGGCCGGTGCGGGGGCGTCGCGGACCTGCGAGCCGGGTGGCTCAGCGGGCGTAGTACTCGACGACCAGCTGGACGTCGCAGGTCACGGGGACCTCGGCGCGCTTCGGGCGGCGCACCAGCACGGCCGACAGCTTCTCGAGCTGGACGTCCAGGTAGCCCGGGACGACCGGCAGCACGTCGCGGTGGGCGCCGGCGGCGGCCACCTGGAACGGCACGGTGGTCTGCGACTTGGGCTTGATCTGCAGGGTCTGGCCCTCCTTCACGCGGAAGGACGGACGGTCCACGATCTTGCCGTCGACCAGGATGTGGCGGTGGGTCACGACCTGGCGCGCCTGCAGGATGGTGCGGGCGAAGCCGGCGCGGAGCACCAGCGCGTCGAGACGGGTCTCGAGGTCCTCGACCAGGGCCTCACCGGTCAGGCCCGGGGCCTTGCGGGCGTCCTCGTACGCACGGGCGAGCTGCTTCTCGCGCAGCGCGTACTGGGCGCGCAGACGCTGCTTCTCGCGCAGACGCACCGCGTAGTCCGACTCGGTGCGGCGGCGGGCGCGGCCGTGCTCGCCGGGCGGGTAGGGGCGCTTCTCGAAGTGCTTGACGGCCTTCGGGGTGAGCGCGAGGCCGAGGGCGCGCGAGAGGCGCACCTGGCGACGCGCACGCGTCACGTTGCTCATGTGGTTCTTCCTGTCGTTTCTCGTACGGCACACCCGTGCCCGGCGAACCCGGGCGGGGCGTGGGGCCGACCTCCGTGCGTCCGTACGAGGCGGACGCGGCTAGGACCCCAGGCGGCCGTCCGGCTGACCCACCGGGATGACCCGGGGTGCGGACGACCGTGCAACTCTACCGGGTGCGGGTCGCTGGGCCTAATGCGGGGCGGTCGACGGCGCCGTCAGCGGTCCTGGGGCGGCGGCGCCTGGTCCAGCACCGACCGGATCCGGCCGAGCCGCTCGCCGACCTGCCGCTCGTACCCGTTCTCCGTCGGGCTGTAGTACCGCGTGCCGACCAGGTCGTCCGGCAGGTACTGCTGCGCGGCGATCCCGTGCGGGTGGTCGTGCGCGTACAGGTAGCCCTTGCCGTGCCCCAGCTGCTTGGCGCCGGCGTAGTGCGCGTCGCGCAGGTGCGCGGGCACCGACCCGAGCCGGCCCGCCTGCACGTCCGCGAGGGCGGCGTTGATCCCGTTGTAGGCGGCGTTCGACTTCGGGGCCGTCGCCAGGTGCACGACGGCCTCGGCCAGGATGATCCGGGCCTCGGGCATGCCGATGAGCTGCACGGCCTGCGCCGCGGCGACCGCGGTCTGCAGCGCGCTCGGGTCGGCCATGCCCACGTCCTCGGACGCCGAGATGACGATGCGCCGGGCGATGAACCGCGGGTCCTCCCCCGCCGCGATCATCCGGGCGAGGTAGTGCAGGGACGCGTCGACGTCGGAGCCGCGCACCGACTTGATGAACGCGCTGATGACGTCGTAGTGCTGGTCCCCGTCCCGGTCGTACCGGACGGCGGCGACGTCGATCGCCCGCTCGGTGGTCGCGAGGTCGACGACCGCCGGGGCGTCCGCGTCGTCGCCGAGGTCGACGTCCGGGTCCGCCAGGCGCGCCTCCCGGTCCGCCAGCGCGGCGCCCGCGGCCGCCTCGAGGATCGTCAGCGCCTTGCGGGCGTCGCCGCCGGACAGCCGGAGCAGGTGGTCCTCGGCGTCGTCGGTGAGCACGACCGCCCCGCCCAGCCCGCGCTCGTCCTCGACGGCCCGTCGGATCAGCGCCCGGACGTCGTCGGTCTCGAGGGGCTTGAGGGTCAGCAGCAGCGACCGGGACAGCAGCGGGGAGTTCACCGAGAAGCTCGGGTTCTCCGTCGTCGCCGCGACGAGCGTCACCCAGCGGTTCTCCACGCTCGGCAGCAGTGCGTCCTGCTGGGCCTTGGTGAACCGGTGCACCTCGTCGATGAACAGCACCGTCTCCGAGCCGTCGGACGCCAGCCGGCGCCGGGCGTCGTCCACGACCTGCCGCACGTCCTTCACGCCCGCCGTGACGGCCGACAGCTCGACGAACCGGCGGCCGGAGGTCGTGGCGACCAGGTAGGCGAGCGTCGTCTTGCCCGTCCCCGGCGGGCCCCACAGCACGACCGACGACGGCGCCGCCCGCCGCGCGGTCGCGTCACCCGGCTCGACCAGCCGCCGGAGCGGCGAGCCCGGCACCAGCAGGTGCTCCTGCCCGGCGACCTCCGCCAGGCTGCGCGGGCGCATGCGCACCGCCAGCGGCGCCCCCGCCGACGGGGCGGGCGTGCCCTGCGCCGAGGTGGTCACCGCGTCGAACAGATCCATGCCCACGAGCCTACGGGCGCCGTCCCACACGCCGCGCCGTGGGACGGATGGGACCGGTGGTGCGCGAGGGGCGTCCGGCCTGCGATGCTGGCCCGCGTGTTCGAGAGCCTCGGCCGCCTGGTCGCCCGCCACCCCCGCCTCACGGTGCTCGTCTGGGCCGTCGTGGCCGCGGGCTGCTTCGCGGTGGCGCTCGTCGGCGTCGGCGGGCAGAACCTGTTCGACCGGCTGAGCACCGGCGAGCCCGTCGTCCCCGGCTCGGACAGCGCGCGGGCGAGCGAGCTGCTCGCGGCCTCGAGCACGTCCGGTGCCTCGCTGAGCCTCGTCGTGCAGGGCGTGGACCCCGCGACCGAGGGGCTGGCGGAGGCGCTGGCGCCGGCGCGCGAGGACGTCGCGGCCGTCGACGGGGTGATCTCGGTCATCGACCCGTTCGTGCTGCCCGACGGGCCCGCCAACCCGGCCGCGGCGCCCCTGCTCGCGCAGGACGGCGACGGGTTCCTCCTGGTCGCCGAGCTGGACCCCGAGCTCTCCGACGACGCGGAGTCCGCGGCGCTCCGCGACCTGCAGGGACGGCTCGCCGACGTCCCGGACGCGCTGCACGGCGTGACCCCGGACGCGACCGGCCTGGTCGGCGGCACCTCGCTGATCGTCTCGGCGATCACGGACCAGGTGGAGCAGGACCTCACCACCGGCGAGGCCATCGCCCTGCCGGTCGCGCTGCTCATCATGGTGCTGGTGTTCGGCGGGTTCCTCGCCGCGGCGATGCCGCTGGCCGGCGCCATCGCCTCGATCGCCGGCGGCCTCGGGTCGCTGGTCGCGCTGTCGTACGTGATGGACGACCTCGAGTCGTCGGTCGTGAACGTCGTCACCGTGCTCGGGCTCGGCCTGTCGATCGACTACGGCCTGCTGATCGTGTCCCGGTTCCGCGAGGAGCTGGGCAAGACCCTGGGCGACGACGAGGGCCGCTCCGCCCGGCGACGGCGCGGCGACGGCGCGGTGGTCGGCGCGCTGCTCACCACCATGTCGACCGCGGGGCGCACCGTCGCGTTCTCCGCCCTCACGGTGGCCATCTCCATCGCGGGCCTGCTGGTCTTCCGCCAGGACATCCTCCGGGCGTTCGGCGCGGGCTCGGTCGCCGTCATCGTGTTCGCGGTCGCCACCGCGCTCACCCTCGTGCCCGCCCTGCTGGTGCTCGCCGGTCGGCGGCTCGCGCGACCGAGCGTGCTCTCCCGGGTGCCCGGCGTGCGCGCCGTGCTCGCCCGGACCGCGGACGTCGAGCACGAGGAGGGCGTGTTCTCCCGGCTCGCCGCGCGCGTGCAGCGGCGTCCGTGGTGGGTGATGGGCGGGTCGCTGGCGGTCCTGCTCGTCCTCGCGACCCCGCTCCTGCACCTCGAGCTGCGCAACTCCACCACCGAGCTGCTCCCCCGCTCCAGCCCGCAGCGCGAGTACGTCCAGGTGCTCGCCGAGCAGTACCCGGCGTCCTCGTCTGCCGCGGTGCCGGTCGTCGCGCAGACGTCCGTCGCCGACGCGCAGGCGGCCGTGCCGCAGATCGAGGCCCTCGACGGCGTCGCGTCCGTCGACGCGCCCGTCGCCCGCGGGTCGGTCGTCGTCATCGGCGTGCGCCCCGAGTCGTCCGACCCGGGCGGCGCCGACACCCAGGCGGTCGTGCACGAGCTGCGCGACCTCGACCTGCCGTTCGACACGTGGGTCGGCGGCCAGGCGGCGAACCAGATCGACTTCACGGACGCGCTCGTCGACCGCGCGCCGTGGGCGCTCGGCATCGTGGCCGTCGCGACCCTGGTGCTGCTGTTCCTCATGACCGGCTCGGTGCTCGTGCCGGTCAAGGCGCTGCTGACCAACGTCGTGTCGCTGTGCGCGTCCCTCGGCGTGCTGGTCTGGGTGTTCCAGGACGGGCACCTGTCCGGGCTGCTGCAGTTCGACCCGACCGGCGGCATCGAGACCTACGTGCTGGCGCTCGTCATCGCGTTCGCGTTCGGGCTCGCCATGGACTACGAGGTGTTCCTGCTCTCCCGGATCAAGGAGCTGCACGACGCCGGCGCGCCCAACGACGTCGCCGTCCGGCTCGGGCTGCAGCGCTCCGGGCGGGTCATCACGTCCGCCGCGGCCATCATCATCGCGGTGTTCGCGGGCTTCGTCGCCGGCGAGCTGCTCGTGATCAAGGAGGTCGGCTTCTCGCTGGCCGTCGCGGTGCTGATCGACGCGACGCTGGTCCGGCTGCTGCTGGTGCCCGCGACGATGACGGTGCTCGGCGACCTGAACTGGTGGGCCCCGGCGCCGCTGCGCCGCCTGCACGCCCGCCTGGCGATCACGCACTGACCCGGGGCGCCTCGCGCGGCGGGGCGCCGCGCCCCGCGAGCGAGTAGCCGGCACGTCGAGCGAGCATCCGACGACTACTCGCTCGACGTGTCGGTTACCCGCTCGGCGATTGGCCCGCGCGCGCGGGCGCGGCGGCGTCAGGCGCCGCGGGCGCGCAGGGTCGTCAGGCGGTGCACGGTGCGCAGGCCCAGGCGGTGGTAGATCCGCCGGGCGCCGTGGTTGTCGTCCCACATGCCCAGCGACACCCAGTCGGCGCCGTCGGCGAGCAGCGCCCGCACCGCGCCGGCCGTCAGCGCCGCCCCGAGCCCCTGGCCGCGCTCGCCGGGCCGGACGCCGAGCCCGTGCAGGTGCGCGGACCCGCGCCCGCCGTGGCGGCCGGCCCGGGGTCCGGCGCCGATCACGCCGCCGAGCCGCCCGGACGCGTCGAACGCACCCCACCAGCGCTCGCCGGGGCCCGTGGGATCGGCGTCGGTCGTCGGGTTCGCGTCGGCGAGGCAGGCGCGGATGGCGGCGGCGTCGGCGCGGGGGTCGAGCTCGCGCAGCCGGGACTCGGCGGCGACGGGCGCCGGGGCCTCCTCCGTGACGAGCCACTCCCAGCCGGTGCGGTTCGGGGTGAGGCCGAGCGCGGCCACCTCGGCGGCGCGCAGCAGGCCGAACGCCTCGGTGTCCACCCAGGCGAACCGGTGCCCCGGGCGGGCGTGGGCGCGCAGGAGCGCCGCGACGGGCTCGGCGGGACCCACGGCCAGCAGCATCGTCGCCCCGGGTCGGTGACCCGGCTCTCCCGGGTCCGCGACGGCGCGCCGCACGAGCAGCATCGCGTCGCCGTCGGCGTGCACCTCGGCGGGGTCCCAGCCGCGGCGCTCGTCCAGCAGGAACGGGTCGCGCGCCCAGCGCTCCGGCAGCGCGGGCGCACCGGCCGATCCTGCGGGTGCGGACGCCCCGGCAGAGCCGAGGCCCGCGGTCCGCGCCGCCGGCCCCGACGCGGCCGACGGCCCCGGCGCAGTGCGCGCGCCGGGGCCGTCGGGGTGCTGCGGGGTGCCGTCGGCCGGGTCGCCGACGCGCGTCACTGCTGCGCGGCCGCCGAGGCGTCCGCGACCGGGGTCTCGGCGGGCGTGCCCTGGGGCGCGAGGTCGGACGCCTTCGGCTTGGCGTCGACGCCCGCCTCCTTGCGCTGCTGCGCGGTGATCGGGGCCGGCGCGCCGGTCAGCGGGTCGTAGCCGCCGCCCGACTTCGGGAACGCGATGACGTCGCGGATCGACTCCGAGCCGGTCAGCAGCGCCACGATCCGGTCCCAGCCGAACGCGATGCCGCCGTGCGGCGGGGCGCCGAACTGGAACGCGTCGAGCAGGAAGCCGAACTTCTCCTGCGCCTCCTCCTCGCCGATGCCCATGACCGCGAACACGCGCTCCTGGACGTCCTTGCGGTGGATACGGATCGAGCCGCCGCCGATCTCGTTGCCGTTGCAGACGATGTCGTAGGCGTAGGCCAGGGCCTCGCCCGGGTCCTCCTCGAACCGGTCGACCCACTCCGGCGTCGGCGACGTGAAGGCGTGGTGGACCGCGGTCCACGCGCCCTCGCCGACGGCGACGTCGTCGTCCTCGCCCGTGGGCTTGAACAGCGGCGCGTCGACGACCCACACGAACGACCAGGCCGACTCGTCGAGCAGCTCGGCACGGCGGCCGATCTCGAGGCGGGCCGCCCCGAGCAGCGCGCGCGCCTCGGCGGGCTTGCCGGCGGCGAAGAACACCGCGTCGCCCGGCTGCGCGCCGACGGCGGCCGCGAGGCCCTCGCGCTCGGCGTCGGTGATGTTCTTGGCGACCGGGCCGCCGAGGGTGCCGTCCTCGCCCACCGTGACGTACGCGAGGCCCTTGGCGCCGCGCTGCTTGGCCCACTCCTGCCAGGCGTCGAACCCGCGGCGGGGCGTCGAGGCGCCGCCGGGCTGGACGACCGCACCGACGTACGGCGCCTGGAACACCCGGAACGGCGTCTCGGCGAAGTACCCGGTGAGCTCGACCAGCTCCAGGCCGAACCGCAGGTCCGGCTTGTCGGTGCCGTACTTCGCCATGGCCTCGGCGTAGGTCATGCGGGCGATCGGCGTGGGGATCTGGTAGTCGATGAGGCCCCAGAGCGCGACGAGGATCTGCTCGCCGAGCGCGATGACGTCCTCCTGGTCGACGAACGACATCTCGACGTCGAGCTGGGTGAACTCCGGCTGCCGGTCGGCGCGGAAGTCCTCGTCCCGGTAGCAGCGGGCGATCTGGTAGTACCGCTCCATGCCGCCGACCATGAGCAGCTGCTTGAACAGCTGCGGCGACTGCGGCAGGGCGTACCAGGAGCCCGGTGCGAGGCGGGCCGGCACGACGAAGTCGCGGGCGCCCTCGGGGGTCGACCGGGTCAGCGTCGGGGTCTCGATCTCGACGAAGTCCTGGGCGTCGAGCACGCGGCGCGCGGCCTGGTTGGCCTTGGCGCGGAGCCGGATGGCCTTCGCGGGCTCGGGCCGGCGCAGGTCGAGGTAGCGGTGGCGCAGGCGCGCCTCCTCGCCGACCGGCTCGTCCAGCGACGAGGACACCTGGAACGGCAGCGGCGCGGACTCGTTGAGCACCACGACCTCGTCGGCCGTGACCTCGACCTCGCCCGTCGCCAGGTGCGCGTTCTCGTTGCCCTCGGGGCGGCGGCCGACGGTGCCGGTCACCTGGAGCACGTACTCGGCGCGCAGGCCGTGCGCGACGGCCTCGTCCCGGATGACGACCTGGGCGATGCCCGAGGCGTCCCGGAGGTCCACGAAGGCGACCCCACCGTGATCGCGCCGGCGATCCACCCACCCGGTCAGGGTGACGGTGGTGCCGATGTGCTCGGCCCGCAGCGAGCCGGCGGTGTGGGTGCGCAGCACGAGGAGTCCTCTCCGGTGTCGGGGTGCTGCCCGTCCGAGCAGCCCGGCGAGTCTACTGCCGACCGACCCGGCGCCGTCGCGGGGATACTCCCTCGCGGGGCGCGGCGCCGTTCTCCCGGGCGCTCGTCACGACCCCGGCCCGCCCATGGCCGGGCCGCCGGCGGACCGGCGTCAGAACAGCGCGGGCTGCACCGCCCCGAGCAGCGCCCCCGCCAGCGCGCCCTCGGGTGTCTCGGCGCCGCGCCCGCCCGCGGGCCGCACCCGCCACGGCGGCGGCGTCGGCGCCCGGTGGGCCTGGGGTCGGC
>NZ_JAGXJG010000088.1:0-8463 GCF_019091725.1 Cellulomonas sp. GbtcB1
CGAGAGCGCGCCCCGGGGCCAGCGCCGCCGCCCGGCGCGGGCCGAGGCCGCTGCGGCCGACACCGCTGCCCCGGCCGCCGAGCCGACCGAGGCCCGCGGCCGCACCGTCGACGTGCTCGCCGGCCTCGAGGCCGTCGAGCGCTCGCTCGACTCCCGCCAGCAGGCCGACGACCGCGCCGCGCGGGCGGCCGACGCCGTCGGCACCGTCACCGGCGAGCGCCGGTCCCGCCGCGCGGGCCGCGGCGCCGGTGCGCCGACCGTCGACGTGACGCTGCCCGAGGGCCCGACCTCCGCGGGCGACCGCGGGGAGCGCGGCGACCGGGCCGAGCGCGGCGACCGGGCCGAGCGCGGCGACCGCCGCGAGCAGCCCGAGGGCCAGCGCCAGCGCCAGCAGCAGGACCCGCAGCGCCAGGCGGCGCAGCACCCGGGCGAGCAGCAGGCGCAGGACGGCGGCCAGGACGACGACGAGCGCGGCGGCCGCCGCCGGCGCTCGCGCGACCGGTACCGCGACCGCGACGGCCGCAAGCGCGGCCGCGGCCAGCGCGGCGGCGTCGGCGACCTCCCGTACGAGGAGGTGGAGATCGCCGAGGACGACGTGCTCGTCCCGGTGGCCGGCATCCTCGACGTGCTGGAGTCGTACGCGTTCGTGCGCACCAGCGGCTACCTGCCCGGCCCGAACGACGTGTACCTGCCGCTCGCGCAGGTCCGCAAGGCCGGCCTCCGCCGCGGCGACGCCATCACCGGCGCCGTGCGCGCGCCCCGCGAGGGCGAGCAGCAGGGCCAGGGCGGGGCGGGCCGGCCGAACAAGGCCAACGCGCTCGTCCGCCTGGACACGGTCAACGGGATGGCGCCCGAGCAGGCGCGCACCCGCCCCGAGTTCACGAAGCTGACGCCGCTGTACCCGCAGGACCGGCTGCGCCTCGAGAACGAGACGAACCACCTGACGCCGCGGGTCATCGACATCGTCGCCCCGATCGGCAAGGGCCAGCGCGGCCTCATCGTCGCGCCGCCCAAGGCCGGCAAGACGATCATCATGCAGCAGATCGCCAACGCGATCACCGCGAACAACCCCGAGGTCCACCTCATGGTCGTGCTCGTCGACGAGCGCCCCGAGGAGGTCACGGACATGGAGCGGACCGTGAAGGGCGAGGTCATCGCCTCGACCTTCGACCGCCCCGCGTCGGACCACACGATGGTCGCCGAGCTCGCGATCGAGCGCGCCAAGCGGCTCGTCGAGCTCGGCCAGGACGTCGTGGTGCTGCTCGACTCGCTGACCCGACTGTCCCGCGCGTACAACCTGGCGGCGCCGGCCTCCGGGCGCATCCTCTCCGGTGGTGTGGACGCCTCGGCGCTCTACCCGCCGAAGCGGTTCTTCGGCGCCGCGCGCAACATCGAGCACGGCGGCTCGCTCACGATCCTCGCCTCGGCGCTGGTCGAGACCGGGTCCAAGATGGACGAGGTCATCTTCGAGGAGTTCAAGGGCACCGGGAACATGGAGCTCCGGCTCTCCCGGTCGCTCGCGGACAAGCGGATCTTCCCGGCGGTGGACGTCAACGCGTCCGGCACCCGCCGCGAGGAGATCCTCATCGCCCCGGACGAGCTCAAGATCATCTGGAAGCTCCGCCGCGTCATGGGCGCGCTGGACCAGCAGCAGGCGATCGAGCTGCTGCTCGGCAAGCTCCGTGACACCAAGAGCAACGTCGAGTTCCTGCTCCAGGTCCAGAAGACGACCCCGGCGCAGAACGGCCACGGCCACGGCCACCACGACGAGAGCCAGCAGCGCGCGATCGTCTGACGCACGCACCCACGACGGGGCGGCACCCTCCGGGGGTGCCGCCCCGTCGGCGTCCCCCCCAGCGCCGAATCTCCACTCCTCGCCTTCGTCGGGACGGTCGGACGCAGGCGAGAAGTGGAGACTCGGCGAGAGAGAGCGCGCGGGGCGAGGGGGCGCGCGAGGGGTGAGGGCGCGTGGGGCGAAAGAGCGCGCGGCGGAGGGGCGGGCGCGGGTCAGCGCGCGGGGCGGGTGCCCGCGGCGCGGGTGCCCGCGGCGCGGGCGTTCGCGCGGCGGGTCGCGATCGCCTGCTCGTACCAGGCCAGGGTCTGCGCCGTGATCTCGCCGGCCTCGAACCGCTGCGCCGCGGCGCGCTGCGGGGCGCGCGCCGCCGTGCGCGCGGCCGGGTCGTCGACCCAGCGGGCCAGCGTCCGCGCGAACGCCCCGGTGTCCCGGGGGTCGACGAGCTGGTCCTCCAGGCCCGCCATCGGCGTGCGGTAGCCCGGGTTGTCGCCGGCCAGGACCACGCCGCCCGCGTCCGCCAGCGCCTCGACGACGGACATGCCGAAGCTCTCGCCGCCGGTCGACGGCAGGGCGACGACGTCGGCACCCGCGAGCAGAGCCGCCTTGTCCTCCTCGGCGACGAAGCCGGGGAAGTCGACCCGGTCGGCGATGCCGGCGGTGCGGGCGCGGTCGCGCAGCTCGTCGAGCAGCGGGCCGCGGCCGGCGAGCGTGAGCGTCCACGGGCGCGTGGCGGGCGTGGCGGCGACGGCGGCGAGCAGCTCGCGCGGGCCCTTGCGCTCGACCAGCCGGCCGAGGAACACGATGCGGACGGGGCCGTCGTCGGCACCGGACGGGGCGTCGGCCGCGGATCCTGCTCCCGCGCCGGCCGTGGCCGCGCCGCCGCCCGCCGCCGCGCCGCCGCC
Organism: Cellulomonas sp. GbtcB1; assembly: GCF_019091725.1. Taxonomy (NCBI): domain Bacteria; kingdom Bacillati; phylum Actinomycetota; class Actinomycetes; order Micrococcales; family Cellulomonadaceae; genus Cellulomonas; species Cellulomonas sp. GbtcB1. Next base: position 2,698 of record NZ_JAGXJG010000088.1, read on the forward strand.
CACCTCCGCACCACCGCCCGCCGCGCCGCCCAGCTCCACCGGCCCCCCGATGATCGGCACGTCCCGCCCGTACGCCTCCCGCACGGACTCCCGCGCGGCCTCGGACAGCGCGGTGATCGCGTCGAACCGCCGCAGCCGCCGGCGCTCCGCGAGCCCGAGCGCCCGGATGCCCCACCGGGTCAGCCGGTCCTGCGGGTAGATGACGAACTGCCCGACGACGGCGGTGCGCGGCGACGCCGCCGACACGACGCGCCCGGCGAGCAGCGGGCTGTACGGCATGGTCACGTGCAGCACGTCGAACGGGACCTCGGCGAGCAGCCGGCGGACGTCGGCGCGCCGCGCGGGCAGCGGGCTGCGCAGCCGGTTGCCGTTGAACCGCACGGACACGGTGCGGCCGAGCACGTGCAGGTTCGGCAGGTCGGTGCGCTCGGTGGTGGAGGTGACGTAGTGCACCTCGTGGCCGAGCTCGGCGAGCCGACGGCCGAGCGTCAGCACGATCTGCTGCACCCCGTCCGGCTTGTCGAGGCCGTCGTCGATCACCAGGCCGATTCGGAGCACGGTCCCCATCGTAGGGGCGCGGCTCAGGCCGGCTCGTGCACCCCGTCGGCGCTGAGCGTCCGGTCGCCGCAGGTGATCGCCCGGGCGGTCTCGCGCGCGGTGTCGGTGCCGGCGGCCACCTCGTCGGAGGTCCCGGCGGACGCGGTCGTCCCGTCGACGTGGATCAGGGTGCGGGTGACGGTGTCGTCCACCAGGTTCAGCCCGACGAGGTCGAGGGCGCCGTCGCCGTCCAGGTCGACGCAGCCGACGCCGGTGCCCTGGCCGGCGAAGCCCTGGTCGAACCGCCACGGCTCGCCGCGGGTGTCGGTGGCGGCGACCAGCTCGCAGTCCTGCACCACCAGCAGGTCGGCGACGCGGTTGTCGGAGACGAGCACCATGGCCGGCTCCGCCGGGTCCGGTCGCAGGGCGAACGCGGTGGCGCCCGCGGGGCCGGCCAGGTCGATCGGGTGGGTCAGCGTGGCGCCGGCGGCGGTGGAGACGCCGACCGTGCGGGTGCCGCCGTCGTCGGCGATCCACAGCTGGTCGGGCGCGCCGTCGCCGTCCAGGTCGATCGTGCCGACGGTCGCGGCGGTGGCCGGCGCGAGGCCGCCGGTCCCGGTGCAGCCCTCCGCGGCGGGCGCGCTCGGCTGCAGCGTGCCGGTCGGCGACGGCGCGGTGGTTGCGGGGGAGGACGCGGGCGGCGGGGCGCTCGACGCGGCGTCGTCGCCGGACCCGGCGCTGCACGCGGACAGCAGCAGGGCGGTGGTGGCCAGGGCGGACACGGTCAGCGGGGCGCGTCGGGTGCTCATCGCCCTCGACGTTAGGACGGCCCCGCCCCGATCGCGACCGGCGGGAAGATTTCCGCACCGCCCGCTGTTCTGGCAGACTGTCACGTCGGTCTGCGGTTCACGTGCGCGGCTCGCGCGCACGACCCGGAGGCCCAACCCGAGGAGAACACCTGTGAAGACTGACATCCACCCCGAGTACGTGGTGACCCAGGTGACCTGCACCTGTGGCAACACGTTCACCACGCGCTCCACCGAGACCTCCGGCGAGATCCGCGCCGACGTCTGCAGCGCCTGCCACCCGTTCTACACGGGCAAGCAGAAGATCCTCGACACCGGTGGCCGCGTGGCCCGGTTCGAGGCGCGCTACGGCAAGCGCCCGGCGAACTAGCCGTCCTGACGCCGGTGCGCGGCGGTCCCCCGAGGACCGTCGGGCACCGGCGTCTTCGCATGTCCGGGGCCGGGTCCGCCGCCCCCGGGTCCGCCGTGCGACCGGCGACGCCCCGGCGCCGCCGCGCCCCGCCCCCAGGAGACCCCCGCGATGACCGACCCGTTCGCGGCCGCCCGCCCGCTGCTCGACGAGCACGCGCGGATCGAGCAGCAGCTCGCCGACCCGGCGGTGCACGCCGACCAGGCGCTGGCCCGTACCCTCGGCCGCCGGTACGCCGAGCTCGGCCGGGTCGCGCAGGCGCACGGCGCGTGGCGGACGGCGGCGGAGGACCTGGCGGACGCGCGCGAGCTGGCGCAGGAGGACGAGGCGTTCGCCGCCGAGCTGCCGTCCCTGGCCGAGGCCGAGGAGCACGCGGCGGAGAAGCTGCGCCGGGTGCTGGTCCCGCGCGACCCCGACGACGCCCGCGACGTCATCCTGGAGATCAAGGCCGGCGAGGGCGGCGAGGAGTCCGCGCTGTTCGCCGGCGACCTGCTGCGGATGTACCTGCGGTACGCCGAGCGCCGGGGCTGGAAGGCCGAGACGCTCGAGTCCACCGAGTCGGACCTCGGGGGCTACAAGGACGTGCAGGTCGCGATCAAGGCGCGCGGCGCCGTCTCCGACCCGGCCGACGGCGTCTGGGCGAGCCTCAAGTACGAGGGCGGCGTGCACCGGGTGCAGCGCGTGCCGGTCACGGAGTCGCAGGGCCGGATCCACACCTCGGCCGCGGGCGTGCTCGTGTTCCCCGAGGTGGAGGACGAGGGCGAGGTCGAGATCGACCCGAACGACCTGCGGATCGACGTGTACCGGTCGTCCGGCCCCGGCGGCCAGTCGGTGAACACGACGGACTCGGCGGTGCGGATCACCCACCTGCCGACCGGCATCGTGGTGTCGATGCAGAACGAGAAGTCGCAGCTGCAGAACCGTGAGCAGGCCATGCGCGTGCTGCGCGCCCGACTCCTGGCGGCGCGCCAGGAGGAGGCCGCCGCGGCGGCGAGCGAGGCCCGCCGGTCGCAGGTGCGCACGGTGGACCGCTCGGAGCGGATCCGCACGTACAACTTCCCGGAGAACCGGATCGCCGACCACCGCACCGGGTACAAGGCGTACAACCTCGACGCCGTGCTCGACGGCGACCTGCAGCCGGTCGTGCAGTCGGCGGTCGACGCCGACGAGGCCGCCCGGCTGGCCGCCGCGGGGGAGCGGTGACCGGCCCGGGCGCGCCCGGCGCCCCCGCGCAGGCACCCGGCGCCCCCACCCTGCGCGCCCTCGTGGAGGCCGCCGCCCGCGTGCTCGCCGAGGCGGGGGTCGGGTCGCCCCGGCACGACGCCACCGCGCTCGCCGCGCACGCGCTCGGCCTGCCGCGCCTCGACCTGGTGCTGGCGCCGCCCGTGCCCGAGGGGTTCACCGAGGAGTTCGCCGGCCTGGTCGACCGCCGCCGGCGCCGCGAGCCGCTGCAGCACATCGTCGGGTCGACGGTGTTCCGCTACCTGACGCTGCGCGTGGAGCCCGGGGTGTTCGTGCCGCGGCCCGAGACCGAGACCGTCGCGCAGGTCGGGATCGACGAGGCCGCGCGGATCGCCACCGAGGGGCGGACCCCGGTCGTCGTCGACCTGTGCTGCGGCGCCGGCGGCATCGCGCTGTCGCTGGCGACCGAGGTGCCGGAGGCGCGGGTCGCCGCGGTCGACGCGTCCCCGGCCGCCGTGGCGCTGACGCGGCACAACGGCGAGCGGGTCGCCGCGGGCGACGTCCGCGTCGAGCTCGGCGACGTGCGGGACCCCGCGCTGCTCGCCGACCTGGACGGCACCGTCGACGTCGTCGTGTCGAACCCGCCGTACATCCCGCCGGACGCCGTGCCGGTCGACCCCGAGGTCCGCGACCACGACCCCGACCTCGCGCTGTACGGCGGCGGGGCCGACGGCCTGGAGGTCCCGCGCGCGGTGCTGGCCGCCGCCGCCCGGCTGCTGGTGCCCGGCGGTCTGCTGGTGATGGAGCACGCGGAGGTGCAGGACGCCGCGGCCCGCGCCGCCGCGGAGGCGACCGGCGCGTTCGAGGCCGTCGGGTCGCGCGCCGACCTGACCGGCCGGCCCCGGATGCTGGTCGCCCGCCGGCGGGCGGCCGCGCCCGCCCCCGAGGCCCCGCCGGCCCCCGCGGGCGAGCCGCGTCCCCACGCCCAGCCGGTCGTGGGAGACTCGCAGCCGTGACTGCCGACGCCGTGCTGGACGCCACCGACCCCGCGACCTGGGGGCCGGCCCTCGACGCCGCCGTGCACACCGTGCAGCGCGGCGGGCTCGTCGTGCTGCCGACGGACACCGTCTACGGGATCGGCGCGGACGCCTTCACGCCGCCGGCGGTGAACGCCCTGCTCGCCGCGAAGGGCCGCGGCCGCCAGATGCCGCCGCCGGTGCTTATGCCGGACGCGCGCACGATGGACGGCCTGGCGATGGGCGTGCCGGCCGCAGCCCGGGACCTCGCCGAGGCGTTCTGGCCGGGCGGCCTGACGATCATCCTGGTCGCGCAGCCGTCGCTCGCCTGGGACCTGGGGGAGACCCACGGCACCGTCGCGCTGCGCGTGCCGGACCACCCCGTCGCGCTGGCGCTGCTCGGCCGCACCGGCCCGATGGCGGTGTCGAGCGCAAACCGCACCGGCCAGCCGTCGGCCCTCGAGGTCGGCGAGGCCTACGAGCAGCTCGGCGACCGGGTCCAGACCTACCTGGACGGCGGCCGCACCCCGGGGCAGGTCGCCTCGACGATCGTGGACGCCACCGGCGACGAGCTCCGCGTCGTCCGGCAGGGCGCCATCTCCCTGGAGCGCCTCCGCGAGGTCGCCCCCGTCGTGGCGGGTGACGCCGGCCGGTGAGGGCGTACCTCCTGCTCCTGCTGATCGCCGCGGCGGCGACCTACGTGCTGACGCCGCTGGCGCGGTGGTGCGCGCTCCGCTGGGGCGCGATCACGGCCGTGCGGAGCAGGGACGTGCACTCCATCCCGACGCCGCGGCTCGGCGGCCTGGCGATGTGGGCCGGGATCATGGTCGGCCTGGTGATGGCCAGCCAGCTGCCGTTCCTCGCCGACGTCTTCGACCGGCCGGAGCCGGTGATCGGCATCGCCGCGGCGGCCACCATCGTGTGCGCCCTCGGGGTGGCCGACGACATCTGGGACCTGGACTGGATGACGAAGCTGGTGGGCCAGGTGCTCGCCGCGTTCGTCATGGCGTCGATGGGGGTGCAGCTCTACCAGCTGCCGATCGACGGCGTGGTGCTGGGCTCCGACCGGATCTGGCTCGGCCTGACCGTGCTGGTGGTCGTCGTCGCGATGAACGCCGTGAACTTCGTCGACGGGCTGGACGGGCTCGCGGCCGGGCTGATCGCGATCGGCGGCGCCGGGTTCTTCCTGTACTCCTACCAGCTCACCCGCGACGCCAGCCCGGGCGACTACTCCAACCTCGCGACGCTCGTCGTCGCGCTGCTCGTCGGGGCGTGCGTGGGCTTCCTGCCGCACAACTTCAACCCGGCCCGGATCTTCATGGGCGACTCCGGGTCGATGCTCATCGGCCTCGTGATCGCCGCGGCCGGCATCCAGGTGACCGGGCAGATCGACCCGGCGATCGCCTCCACGCGGCAGTCGTTCCCCGCGTTCCTGCCGATCCTGCTGCCGCTGGCCGTGCTGCTGCTGCCGCTGCTCGACATGGGCCTCGCGGTGATCCGCCGGGTGGGCTCGGGCAAGTCGCCGTTCCACCCCGACCGGATGCACCTGCACCACCGGATGCTGGCGCTCGGCCACTCGCACCGGCGCGCGGTGATCATCCTGTACGTGTGGACGTTCGTCTTCACCGGCGCGGCGACGGCGCTCGTGTGGTTCTCCACCACCGCGGTCCTCGTCGGGCTGGGCGTCGGCGTGCTCGCCGCCCTGGCGCTGACCCTCGGCCCGCTGCGCGGCCGCAGCACCGCGGGCGGCGGCACGCCCGGCGGCGGTCCCGGCGTGCGCCCGCCGACCGGGCCCGAGCCGGCACCGGCGCCGCAG
>NZ_JAGXJG010000089.1:0-8207 GCF_019091725.1 Cellulomonas sp. GbtcB1
GCCCCGCACGCTGCCGGCGCCCCCGCGACCCCCGCGCCCCCGGTCCCGCCCGCCCCGTTCCCCGCCGCGCCCCCGGCCCCCGCGCCGGGCCCGGGCGCCGGTTGGGCGGTCCGGCTCCCCGACGGCACGGTCGCGGCGCTGGACAGCCCGCTGCTCGTGGGGCGCAACCCCGACCCGCAGGACGGCGTCCGGACGGTCGCCGTCGCCGACCCGGGCCGCTCGGTGTCGAAGACGCACCTCATGCTCGGCGTCGACGAGCAGGGGCCGTGGGTCGTCGACCGCGGCTCGACCAACGGCACGCTCGTGACGCTCGCCGACGGCCAGCGGATCGTCTGCCTCCCGGACCGGCGTGTGCGGCTGGCGGACGGCTCGCTCGTGGCGTTCGGCGACCTGGCGCTCGCCGTGGGGCTGCGCGCCTAGGGGCCTACGATGACGCATGGGCCGCCTGCGGTCTGCTGCGACGATGCAGGACGTCGAGCTGGTCGACGTCACTGGCCGCCCGCGCGCGCCCGGACGGCCCCGCACCTGGCTCCCGCCGTCCCCGCCGGACGAGCCGCCCGCACCGGGGCCGCCGCGGTCGGCGCGTCCCCGCCGTCGTCGGTGGGTCGCGGTGCTCGTCGTCGTGGGCCTGGTCGTGGCGGGCGTCGCCGTCGGGCGTGCCGCGGCTCCGGCACCGCCCGCCGTCGTCGCGCCCGGGATGCTCGCCCCGCTGGACGGGCCGCCGTGGGCGCGGTGGCGGATCTCCGTGCCGCGGTCGGCCGACGTGCTCGCGGCGACCGGTGCGCTGGTCGTGTCCGGGGTGCGGGACCGCCGGTTCCAGGTGACGGGCTACGACGAGGGCAGCGGCGAGCGGCTGTGGACCCGCGACCTCGGGCCGGTCGCCGGCACCCGGCCGCTGACGGGCTGCCCGCACACGGGAGCCGATGTCGGCCCGGTCGTGCTCTGCGTGGTCGAGCCGCCGGTCCTGCCCGGCGGCGGCTGGTCGCACGGCACGGTCCCGTTCCCCGCGCCGGACGAGCGCTGGGCGCAGATCTCGGCGCTCGACGCCGCCACCGGTGACGTGCTGGGCCGGTGGACGGTCTCGGGCCGGCTCGCCGCGGTCGACCGGATCGGCGACGACCTGGTGGTGCTGCGGGTCGGGGCGGACGGCCACGCGCGCGTCGGCCGGTACGCCGGGGCGGACGGCCACCGCCTGTGGTGGTACCGCGGCACCACCCCGCTCCGGCTGCGCGAGGGGATCGTCAGCGGCTCCGAGCTGCGGGTGAACGAGTCGTTCGTGCTGCTGCAGGGCTGGTCGGCGACGGTGCTCGACGCCGCGGACGGCGACGAGCTCACCGCCACCCCGCCCCGCTCGTTCATCGTGGGGTCGCTGTCGACCGACGTGTACGGCACCTGGTCCAGCGGCGACGGCGGCGTGGTCCACGACCGGACCGGGCGCCCGCTGTTCTCGTCCCGGGCGCTGTTCCCGACGATCACGGCCTCCGACGGAGCCCCGCCGGACGTCCTGGTGATGGACGAGGGCGGGACGCTCGTCGGCCGGTCGCTGCCGGACGGGGCGGAGCTGTGGCGCCACGACACATACCGTGCGGTGCGGGTGCAGTCCGGGGGGCACCTGGTGCTCCTCGGCGTCGACGGCTACCAGGTCGTGGCCGCCCGCACGGGCCTCTCGGAGTGGGAGTCGCCCGAGCGGGTGCTGATGTGGTGGGCGCCGCTCACCGACGGGGCGACGGTGCTGGGCGCCGGTCGCTCGCCGACGGGCCGGCCGACGATGGAGGCCCGCCGGCTGTCCGACGGCGAGCTCGAGTGGGTGCTGCCGATCGAGGACGGCGTGCGCTCGGTCGAGGCCATCGGCGGCCACCTGGTGCTGCGGAGCCGGGACGAGCTGATCGCCCTCACCTGAGCCGTCCAGATGGTGAGCGGTTGCGGTCCGCCCGGTGGTGCGGAGTACAGTCGAACCGTGCTCACGCTTCGCAGCCTCCTCCTTCGCCGCCGCGACGAGGCCCTCTAGGCCGGATCCTCGTCGCGGTGTTCGGTGCGCCGGCTGACCCCAGCACCCCGCGAAGCGAAGGACCCCCGATGAGCTACCACACCCGCACCGCCCAGCAGCCCTCCGGCATGCCGGTGCACAAGTACCGCCCGTTCGCCGACCAGATCCGGGTCGAGCTGCCGGACCGCACCTGGCCGACGAAGCAGATCACGAAGGCCCCGCGCTGGTGCGCAGTCGACCTGCGCGACGGCAACCAGGCGCTGATCGAGCCGATGAACGCCGCCCGCAAGCTGGCGATGTTCGAGCTGCTCGTGCAGATGGGCTACAAGGAGATCGAGGTCGGCTTCCCGTCCGCCTCGCAGACCGACTTCGACTTCGTGCGGATGCTGATCGAGGAGGGTCGCATCCCCGACGACGTCGTCATCCAGGTGCTGACCCAGTCCCGCGAGCACCTGATCGAGCGGACCTACGAGGCCATCGCCGGCGCCAAGCAGGCGATCGTCCACCTGTACAACTCCACGTCGGTGCTGCAGCGCGAGGTCGTCTTCCGGTCCGACGAGGACGGCATCGTCGACATCGCCGTCTCCGGCGCCCGCCTGTGCAAGAAGTACGAGGAGAGCATCCCGGAGACCGAGGTGTTCTACGAGTACAGCCCGGAGTCGTACACCGGCACCGAGCTCGAGTTCGCGGTCCGGATCTGCAACGCCGTGCTGGACGTGTTCGAGCCGACGGCCGAGAAGCCGGTCATCATCAACCTGCCGGCGACGGTCGAGATGGCCACCCCCAACGTCTACGCCGACTCCATCGAGTGGATGGGCCGGCACCTGCGGCACCGCGAGAACGTCGTGCTGTCGCTGCACCCGCACAACGACCGCGGCACCGCCGTCGCGGCCGCCGAGCTGGGCTACCTGGCCGGCGCCGACCGCATCGAGGGCTGCCTGTTCGGCAACGGCGAGCGCACCGGCAACGTCTGCCTGGTCACCCTCGGCATGAACCTGTTCAGCCAGGGCGTCGATCCCGAGATCGACTTCTCCGTCGGCGGCGGCATCGACCACATCCGCCGGGTCGTCGAGTTCTGCAACCAGATGGCCGTCCCCGAGCGGCACCCGTACGGCGGCGACCTGGTGTTCACGGCCTTCTCCGGCTCGCACCAGGACGCCATCAAGAAGGGCCTGGACGCGATGGAGGCCCGGGCGGCGGCCGAGGGCAAGGACGTCGACGACATCGTCTGGGCCGTCCCGTACCTGCCGATCGACCCGAAGGACGTCGGCCGGTCGTACGAGGCGATCATCCGGGTCAACTCGCAGTCCGGGAAGGGCGGCATCAGCTACCTGATGAAGTCCGAGCGCGACCTGGACCTGCCGCGCCGCCTGCAGATCGAGTTCTCGCAGGTCGTGCAGCGGTACACCGACGCGCACGGCTCGGAGGTCACGGCCGACGTGCTGTGGCGGATCTTCACCGACGAGTACCTGCCCGTCGACGCCGCGTCCGACCTGGACGCGTGGGGCCGGTTCGCGCTCCGCGGCACCCGCACCACCAGCGCCGAGGAGGGCCCGGACACCCTCGCGGTCGACCTCGTCGACGGCGGCGTGGACCGCACCGTCGAGGCGTCCGGCAACGGCCCGATCGCCGCGTTCGTCGCCGCGCTCGACCAGGTCGGCGCCCGGGTGCAGGTGCTCGACTACGCCGAGCACGCCCTGTCCGCCGGCGGCGACGCCGCGGCCGCCGCGTACGTCGAGTGCGCGGTGGGCGACCGGACCCTGTGGGGCGTCGGGATCGACTCCTCCATCACCACCGCCTCCCTCAAGGCCATCATCTCGGCCGTGAACCGCGCCGAGCGCGAGGCCGCCGCCTCCCGCTGACCCGCGCGGGCCCCAGGACGGGGCCGGCGCCACCCCCGACCGGTCCCAGCGCCCGGTCCCGCCCGCCGCGCCCACCCGCGCGCGGCCGCGGGGCCGGGCGTCGCCGCGTCCGGGTGGAGGTTCCGCGGGGGCGCGGCACGCGGTCGGCGAACAGGTGCGCGGTCCGGGGCGGTCGCGGGGGACAATACGAGCGTGAGCCTCTACCGCGACGAGGCGATCGTGCTGCGCACCCACAAGCTGGGGGAGGCGGACCGGATCGTCACCCTGCTGACCCGCACCCACGGCAAGGTGCGCGCGGTCGGCAAGGGCGTCCGGCGCACCACCTCGCGGTTCGGCTCCCGGCTCGAGCCGTTCATGCACATCGACGTGCAGCTGAACACCGGCCGGAACCTCGACGTCGTCACCCAGGTCGAGACCCTCGGCGCGTACGGCCGGCCGGTGTGCGAGGACTACGCCCTGTACACCGCGGGCACCGTGATGCTGGAGACCGCCGAGCGGCTGGTCGAGGCCGAGCGCGAGCCCGCGCTGCAGCAGTACTGGCTGCTGGTCGGCGCGGTGCGGTCGCTGGCGTCCCGGGAGCACGCGCCCGGCCTGGTGCTCGACTCCTACCTGCTGCGCGCGCTCGCGATCGCCGGCTGGGCCCCCTCGTTCACCGACTGCGCCCGCTGCGGCCGGCCGGGCCCGCACCACTCGTTCGCCGTCGCGCAGGGCGGCGCCGTCTGCACCTCCTGCCGCCCGCCGGGCGCGACCGCCCCGGCCCCGGAGACGTTCGAGCTGCTGTCCGCGCTGCTCGCCGGCGACTGGGCGGTGGCCGACGCGTCCGCCGAGCGGCACCGCAAGGAGGGCAACGGCCTGGTGTCCGCGTACTCCCAGTTCCACCTGGAGCGCACGCTGCGCTCGCTGCCGATGGTCGAGAGGATCTGATGCCGGTTCCGCCGCCCCCGCACCCGAGCGGGGCCCGCCCGCCCGTGCTGCCGAAGGAGCTCGTCCCGCAGCACGTCGCGATCGTCATGGACGGCAACGGCCGGTGGGCGAACGCCCGCGGGCTGCCGCGCACCGCCGGGCACGCCGCGGGCGAGGCGTCGCTGCTCGACGTCGTCGCCGGGGCCATCGAGATCGGCGTGAAGCACGTGTCGGCCTACGCGTTCTCGACCGAGAACTGGACCCGGTCGCCCGAGGAGGTCCGGTTCCTCATGGGCTTCAACCGGGACGTGCTGCGCCGCCGCCGGGACGTGATGAACGACTGGGGCGTCCGGGTGCGCTGGGCCGGGCGCCGCCCGCGGCTGTGGCGGTCGGTCATCTCGGAGCTGGAGGAGGCCGAGCGGCTGACCGCCGGCAACAGCACCTGCACGCTGACCATGTGCGTGAACTACGGCGGCCGCGCCGAGATCGCCGACGCCGCGAAGGCGATCGCGCAGGACGTGGCGGCCGGCCGGCTCAAGGCCGACAAGGTCACCGAGAAGACGGTCCAGCGCTACCTCGACGAGCCCGACCTGCCGGACGTCGACCTGTTCCTGCGCTCCTCGGGAGAGCAGCGCACGTCGAACTTCATGATCTGGCAGGCCGCGTACGCCGAGCTGGTGTTCCTCGACGAGCCGTGGCCCGACGTCGACCGCCGGCACCTGTGGCGCGCGATCGAGACGTACGCGAGCCGCGACCGCCGCTACGGCGGCGCGGTGGACAAGCCGACCTCCGCCTGACCGGGGTCGGTCCGTAGGTGGGCACGGCGTCTTCACCACGTCTCCCGGCCGTCCTCGCAGGTCCACCTACGCCCGCCACCCGGTGAGGCCGGGGGTGCCGCCGCGCTCCCTAGCGTCGCGCGCATGACTCGTCCCCGCCGCCCGCCCCGGGTCCAGGTGACCCCGGCACAGGTGCTCGCGCTCCTGCTCGCGTTCGTGCTCGCGTCCGGCACGGGCGGCCTGCTGCTCGCCGGCACGCTCATGCCGGTCGCGGCGGCCGCGCGCACCGCCACCGAGCTCGGCGAGGAGATGCTGCAGGACCTGCCCGCGCACCTCGAGCGCCGTCCGCTGTCCCAGCGGTCGGTGATGACGGCGGCGGACGGCACGCCGTTCGCGGAGTTCTTCGCGGAGGACCGCGTGGTGGTGCCGCTCGCCGCGGTGTCGGAGCACCTGCAGCACGCGGTCGTCGCGACCGAGGACCGGCGGTTCTTCGACCACGGCGGGATCGACCCGACCGGCATGGCCCGCGCCCTGGTGCAGAACCAGCTCACCGGGTCCCAGCAGGGCGCGTCGACGCTCACGCAGCAGTACGTGAAGAACGTGCTCATCGAGCGGTCCGCCCGCGTCGGCGACCACGCCGGGGTCGAGGCCGCGCAGGAGACCGACGGGGCCGAGGGCTACGCCCGCAAGCTCCGGGAGGCGCGGCTGGCGGTGGCGCTGGAGCAGGAGCTCACCAAGGAGGAGATCCTGGAGAGCTACCTCAACATCGCGCCGTTCGGCGTGGCGGTCTACGGCGCCGAGTCGGCCGCCCGGCGGTACTTCAGCAAGCCGGCGGCGGAGCTCGACCTGATCGAGGCCGCGACCATCGCCGGGATCACCAAGAACCCGAGCGCCTTCGACCCCACCCGGTCCCCGGCGGCGGCCGAGCAGCGCCGCAACACCGTGCTCATGCTCATGCGCGACCAGGACTACATCACGGCGGAGGAGCACGACGCGGCGGTCGCGACCCCGATCGAGGAGACGCTGCGGGTGAGCGAGGCGCGCAGCGGCTGCATGGCGGCGGACGCCGTGATCCCGGGCTCGGGGTTCTTCTGCGACTACGTCACGCAGGTGATCCGGCACGACCCCGCGTTCGGCGAGACGCCGGAGGAGCGGGCGGACCTGCTGTACCGCGGGGGGCTGGTCATCACCACCACGCTCGACACCCGGCTGCAGGCGCTCGCGGACGAGCAGGTCAAGGCGCGCGTGCCGGTGGACGACCGCTCCGGCGTGGGGTCGGCCATGGTGGTCGTCGAGCCGGGCACGGGGCGGGTCGTCGCGATGGCGCAGAACCGCACCTTCGGCAACACCGCCGAGGCGGGCGGGTCCGCGGTCTCGGTGAACTACAGCACGTCGTACTCCTACGGCGGGTCGGGCGGGTTCGCGCCGGGGTCGACGCTCAAGCCCTTCACGCTCCTGGAGTGGCTCGAGCAGGGGAACGACCTCGGCCGCACCGTGGACGGCACCGCGCGCACGCTGAACACGAACCAGTTCACCGCGTGCGGGTCGCGGCTGCCGAGCCAGCCGTGGCCGGTGCGCAACTCCGAGGGCGGCGCCGGTTCGATGTCGGTCCTCCAGGCGACCCAGCGGTCCGTGAACCTCGGCTACCTCTCGATGGCGATGCAGCTCGACCTCTGCGACATCATGCAGGGCGCCGCCGACCTGGGCGTCACGCAGTCCTCGCCCGGGCGCGAGGGCGAGCCGTTCGGGGCCTACGCGGCGAACGTCCTCGGCTCGGAGGCGACCTCGCCGCTCGCCCTCGCCGGGGCGTACGCGGCGTTCGCCGCCGACGGGCTGTTCTGCACCCCGGTGGCGGTCAGCGGGGTGCGGGACCCGTCCGGCGCCGCGCTGCCGGTGCCGGACGCCGCGTGCTCCCAGGCGGTCGACCCGGAGATCGCCGCCACGATCAACCACGCCCTCGGCCACGTGTGGCAGGGCACCGGGCGGTCGCTCGGGACGCCGGGGTACGCGGCGGCGGGGAAGACCGGCACCACGAGCCGCAACGAGCAGACCTGGTTCGTCGGCTACACGCCACGGCTGGCCGCGGCCACCTGGGTGGGGTATCCGGACTCGTTCTCGCCGATGCAGAACGTGGTGATCAACGGCCGGCGGCACCAGCACGTCTACGGCGCCACGATCGCGGGCGTGGCGTGGAAGGGGTTCATGGACGCGGCGCTCGCGGACGGGCAGCCGAACCCGGCGTTCACGCCGGTGACCGACCAGGCCCGGCTGGGCCGGTCGTCCTCGGTGCCCTCGGTGGTGGGCCTGGACCGGGACGCCGCGGTCGAGGCGCTGCGCCGGGCCGGGTTCGAGGCGGTGGTCGGCGGCAGCACGGCGTTCGACCTGCCGGCCGGGGTGATCGCGAGCCAGAGCCGGATCGGCAGCGCGGAGCCGGGGTCGCGGATCACGCTCTACCCGTCGCGGGGCGGCGGGGGAGGCGCTGGTGGCGCGGGCACGGGCGCGGCGGCCGACGGGACGGCCGGGGACGCCCCGCCCGCCGGCGACCCACCACCGCCGGACGGCACGGAGGGGGGGGGGGGGGGGGGGCGGCTGGCGGGCGCGCCCCGCGCCCCGCCTCAGACGAGCTCGTCCGCGCGGGCGGCGTCGACCACGGGGCCCCGGCGAGCGGCAGCGCGCGCG